>NZ_JBVJGW010000001.1:561839-689041 GCF_055587105.1 Streptomyces sp. NPDC048461
GTCCGGGACGCCTCGACGGCGCGACCCGCGTCATCGGCTGACGGGCCGGCCCCCGGGGCCCCGCCCCCCCCCCCCCCCCCCCCCCCCCCCCCCCCCCCCCCCCCCCCACGTCCGCAGGAGTCGGCTCAGCCGCGCAGCCGGTGGCAGATGTAGGCGAGGGTGCCGAGCAGCAGCCGGGCCTGCGGCGGGTCCCCGGCGGAGTCGAGCGCCGGCGGACGCAGCCAGCCGACCGGCCCGAGCCCGCCCCGGTCGGAGGGCGGGGCCGTCACGAAGGCACCCTGGCCCAGCGCCCGCAGGTCGAGGTCGGCGTCGTCCCAGCCCATCCGGTACAGCAGCTGCGGCAGCCCCGCCGCCGCGCCCGGGGCCACGAAGAACTGCGCCCGGCCGTCCGGGGTCGCGGTGACCGGGCCGAGCGGCAGGCCCATCCGCTCCAGCCGGACCAGCGCCCGCCGCCCAGCCTCCTCGGAGACCTCGATGACGTCGAAGGAGCGGCCCACCGGGAGGAGCACCGCCGCCCCCGGATAGTCGCCCCAGGCCTCGGCCACCTCGTCGAGGGTGGCGCCGGCCGGGACCGCGGGGGCTAACGCCAGGGGGTGCGCCCCGGGGGCCGTACACCGCGCGTCGCCGCAGGAGCAGTCCCGTCCGGGCCCGGCGGCGCGGGCCCCGGGGACGGCGTCCCAGCCCCACAGCCCGGTGTACTCCGCCACCGCGGTGCACTCCGCGGTCCGGCCGCGGCGCCGGGCGCCGGAACGGAATTCCCTGGTGCTTCGGCTGCCGCCGATCGTGAAGCCCATGCCCATGCCCCCTCCAACGGGTCGGACGCGCCGGTGGTTACGACGTCGGCCGGACCTGCCGGCGGAGCTCCGCCGGCAGGTGCCCTCGGAGGGCTGCCCGGCGCACTCCTCGCCGCGCGCGCCCCTGGCGCACTCCAGTCCAACCGATCCGTTTCACCTCGGTGTCAAGTGAATCGCGCCTGGCGGATGGCGAGTTCATTCGAAGGGGTGGCGAATGGTGGCGTTTCCACGGTCGACCTCGCGTAAGGGGTGATCGTAGGATTACTTTCGGTGCACGAAGCCCGAAGGTGGACCCGTACGTGGGTATGCCGCAGGCAATGTGTGAAGGACTTGTGAAGGCCCCTGGCGGCAGGTGCCGCCCCGGCCAGGGTTTCGTGTGGAAGAGGCGTGAGTGGATGGGGGCGTTCCAGTGAGCGGCAACGGCGCAAGCGGAACGAACGAGGAGTCTGCTGCGCGCAACGAACAGCTCGGCTCCTGGTTCGTCCGCAGCGGTTGGTCCAAGGGCGAGCTCGCCCGCCAGGTCAACCGCCGGGCCCGCCAGATGGGCGCCCACCACATCAGCACGGACACCTCCCGCGTGCGCCGCTGGCTCGACGGCGAGCAGCCCCGCGAGCCCGTCCCGCGGATCCTCTCCGAGCTGTTCTCCGAGCGCTTCGGCTCCGTCGTCGCCATCGAGCAGCTCGGGCTGCGCACGGCCCACCAGACCCCCTCCGTCTCCGGCGTCGACCTCCCGTGGGCCGGCCCGCAGACCGTCGAACTGCTCGGGGAGTTCTCCCGCAGCGACCTGATGCTGGCCCGCCGCGGCTTCCTCGGGCCCTCCCTCGCCCTCTCCGCCGGCCCCGCACTCATCGAGCCCATGCAGCGCTGGCTCGTCCCCGTGCCGCCCGCCGAGCCCGGCCGGCCGGAGGCGGGCCCGTCCGGTACCGCCGGCGGCCCCCGGGCGCCCCGCCTGTCCGAGCCCGAACTCGACCTGCTCGACGCGACCACCGTGATGTTCCGCCAGTGGGACGCCCAGTGCGGCGGCGGCCTGCGCCGCAAGGCCGTCGTCGGCCAGCTCCACGAGGTCACCGACCTGCTCCAGGAGAACCACCCGGCCCCGGTCATGAAGCGGCTCTTCAAGGTCGCCGCCGAGCTCGCCGAGCTCGCCGGCTGGATGAGCTACGACATCGGCCTGCACCCCACCGCGCAGAAGTACTTCGTCCTCGCGCTGCACGCCGCCAAGGAGGGCGGGGACAAGCCGCTGGGCTCGTACATCCTCTCCGGCATGAGCCGCCAGATGATCCATCTCGGCCGCCCCGACGACGCCCTGGAACTCATCCACCTCGCCCAGTACGGCAGCCGCGACTGCGCCGGCCCGCGCACCCAGGCCATGCTGTATGCGATGGAGGCCCGCGCCTACGCCAACATGGGGCAGCCCAGCCGCTGCAAGCGGGCCGTGCGGATGGCCGAGGACACCTTCTCCGACGTCGGCTTCGGCGAAGAACCCGAGCCCGACTGGATCCGCTTCTTCTCCGAGGCCGAGCTGAACGGCGAGAACTCCCACTCCTACCGGGACCTGGCCTACGTCGCCGGGCGCAGCCCCACGTACGCCTCCCTCGCCGAGCCCGTCATGGCGCGGGCCGTCGAGCTCTTCGAGAAGGACGACGTCCACCAGCGCTCCTACGCCCTCAACCTCGTCGGCATGGCCACCGTCCACCTGCTCCAGCGCGAGCCCGAACAGGCCGCCGTCCTGGTCGGGCGGGCCCTGGACGTGGCGGGAAAGGTGCGGTCCGAACGGGTGAACACCCGCCTGCGCAAGACCGTCGACGCCGCCGCCCGTGAATACGGCGACGTCGCCGACATCGTCCGGCTCACCGACCACCTCGCCTCCCGGCTCCCCGAAGCCGCGGAGGCCGTCTGACGGCCCTGCGGCCGTCCCCGAGGCCCCGGCCGCGGCAGTTCACCCCGTGAAGCCCGATCAGGCTCCCCCAGCCAGGACGTCCGGGTACTGCCGCGGCCGGCTGCTCTTCGCCGCCGCACCGCGCCCGCTCCCGCGCGGGCGGCGGGCCGCCGCCGCACCCACCCGATCGGCGGATACGCCGTTCATCGTCCCGTAACAGCCCCGACCTCTTCGTCATCGCGGCGAAACACTGAGCGGCGCCGCCGGAAACCGGCCTGCGTGAATCTCAGGGCAATAACCGGCCAGCCCCCATCAGGCCGGAGCCCTTAACGCCGCTCAGGTTTTCACGATCGCCCGCACGCGAACGTACCGACGACGAGGAGACGCCGATGGCATCAGCCATCACGACCCTCGCGGCAGACGCCCCGACGCTGTCTGCCGCGAACACCGGGTTCATGCTCATCTGCTCCGCCCTGGTCATGCTGATGACCCCGGGACTCGCCTTCTTCTACGGAGGCATGGTCCGCGTCAAGAGCAGCCTCAACATGCTGATGATGAGCTTCATCAGCCTCGGGATCGTCACGATCCTCTGGGTCCTCTACGGCTTCAGCCTCGCCTTCGGCACCGACTCGGGCTCCCTGATCGGCTGGAACTCCGACTACGTGGGCCTCAGCGGCATCGGGATCACCGAGCTCTGGGACGGCTACACCATCCCGGTCTACGTCTTCGCCGTCTTCCAGCTGATGTTCGCCGTCATCACCCCCGCCCTGATCAGCGGCGCCCTCGCCGACCGCGTCAAGTTCAGCGCGTGGGCCCTGTTCACCGCCCTGTGGGTCACGGTCGTCTACTTCCCCGTCGCCCACTGGGTGTGGGGCGCCGGCGGCTGGCTCTTCGAGCTCGGCGTCATCGACTTCGCCGGCGGCACCGCCGTCCACATCAACGCGGGCGCCGCCGCCCTCGGCGTGATCCTGGTCATCGGCAAGCGCGTCGGATTCAAGAAGGACCCGATGCGCCCGCACAGCCTCCCGCTCGTGATGCTCGGCGCGGGCCTCCTGTGGTTCGGCTGGTTCGGCTTCAACGCGGGCTCCTGGCTCGGCAACGACGACGGCGTCGGCGCGGTCATGTTCGTCAACACCCAGGTCGCCACCGCCGCCGCCATGCTCGCCTGGCTCGCCTACGAGAAGCTGCGCCACGGCTCCTTCACCACCCTGGGCGCCGCCTCCGGCGCGGTCGCCGGACTCGTCGCCATCACCCCCTCCGGCGGTGCGGTCAGCCCGCTCGGCGCGATCGCCGTCGGCGCCATCGCCGGTGTGCTGTGCGCCATGGCGGTCGGCCTCAAGTACAAGTTCGGCTACGACGACTCCCTCGACGTGGTCGGCGTCCACCTCGTCGGCGGCGTCGCCGGCTCCCTGCTGGTGGGCCTCTTCGCCACCGGCGGCGTCCAGTCCGACGTGGCCGGCCTCTTCTACGGCGGCGGCCTGGAACAGCTCGGCAAGCAGGCCATCGGCGTCTTCGCCGTCCTCGCCTACTCTCTCGTGGTGTCCGCGGTCCTCGCCTTCCTCCTCGACAAGACGATCGGGATGCGGGTCACCGAGGACGTCGAGGTCGCCGGCATCGACCAGGTCGAGCACGCCGAGACCGCCTACGACTTCAGCGGAGCCGGCGGCGGCGCCGCCTCGCGCAACACCGCCGCCCCCGCCCCCGCCGCGAGCAAGAAGGTTGACGCATGAAGCTGATCACCGCGATCGTCAAGCCGCACAAGCTGGACGAGATCAAGGAGGCCCTCCAGGCCTTCGGAGTCCAGGGGCTCACGGTCACCGAGGCCAGCGGCTACGGCCGCCAGCGCGGCCACACCGAGGTCTACCGCGGCGCCGAGTACCAGGTCGACCTCGTCCCCAAGATCCGCATCGAGGTGCTGGTCGACGACGCGGAGGCCGAGGAGCTGATCCGGGTCATCGTGAGCGCCGCCCAGACCGGCAAGATCGGCGACGGCAAGGTGTGGAGCGTCCCCGTGGACTCGGTCGTACGGGTCCGCACCGGCGAGCGCGGCGCTGACGCGCTCTAGGTGACGGGAGCTCCCGGGTGACGAGCGTCGAAGAGACCACGGACCACACGGCCGACTCGGGACCCAGCGGATACGCCGCGGCCCGGCTGCGACTCCTCCAGGAGGAGTCGCGGTCCGGGCCGTCACGGCGTTCCGCCCTGGCCGGCCTGACCGACGACTGGCTGAACGGCCTGTTCAAGACCGCCGCACGGGAGACGGGCGTCCGGGGCGCCGCCCTGGTCGCCGTCGGCGGCTACGGACGCGGGGAGCTCTCCCCGCGCAGCGACCTCGACCTGGTGCTGCTGCACGACGGCAAGGCCGGCGCGCAGGCGCTGAGCGCCCTCGCGGACCGGATCTGGTACCCGGTGTGGGACCTCGGCCTCGCCCTCGACCACTCGGTACGGACCCCGGCGGAGGCCCGCAAGACCGCCGCCGAGGACCTGAAGGTGCACCTCGGACTGCTCGACGCCCGGCCCGTCGCCGGTGACGCCGGGCTGCTGGCCGGCCTGCGGACCTCGGTCCTCGCCGACTGGCGCAACCAGGCCGCCAAACGGCTCCCGGAGCTGCACGCGCTGTGCCGCGAGCGGGCCGAGCGGGCCGGTGAGCTCCGCTTCCTGCTCGAACCCGACCTCAAGGAGGCCCGCGGCGGCCTCCGGGACGTCACCGCGCTGCGGGCGGTCGCCGCCTCCTGGCTGGCCGACGCCCCCCGCGAGGGCCTCGGCGAAGCCCGGCGCCGTCTGCTGGACGCCCGCGACGCCCTGCACCTGGTGACCGGCCGGGCCACCGACCGGCTCTCCCTCCAGGAACAGGACCAGGTCGCGGGTCAGCTCGGACTGCTCGACGCGGACGCCCTGCTCCGCCAGGTCTACGAGGCCGCGCGCGTGGTCTCGTACGCCGGCGACGTCACCTGGCGCGAGGTCGGACGGGTCCTGCGCGCCCGCGCGGCCAAACCCCGGCTGCGCGGTCTGCTCGGCGGCCGGGGCCAGGCCGCCACCGAACGGGCGCCGCTCGCGGAGGGCGTCGTGGAGGCCGACGGCGAGGCAGTACTGGCCCTGGCCGCCCGGCCCGACCGGGACCCGGTGCTGCCGCTGCGGTTCGCCGCGGCCGCCGCGCAGGCGGGCCTGCCCGTCTCGCTGCACTCCGTACGCCGGCTCGCCGCGCAGGCCAAGGCACTGCCCGTGCCGTGGCCCGCCGAGGCCCGGGAGCAGCTGCTGACGCTGCTGGGCTCGGGGGAGCCGATGGTCGGCGTCTGGGAGGCCATGGAGGCGGAGGGGCTGATCAGCCGCCTGCTGCCCGACTGGGAGCGGGTCCGCTGCCGCCCGCAGCGCAACCCCGTCCACACCTGGACCGTCGACCGCCACCTGATCGAGACGGCCGTCCGGGCCTCGGCGCTCACCCGCCGGGTCGGCCGCCCCGACCTGCTGCTGACGGCCGCACTGCTCCACGACATCGGCAAGGGCTGGCCCGGCGACCACTCGGTGGCCGGCGAGACCATCGCGCGCGACGTCGCCGCCCGCGTCGGCTTCGGCGCCGAGGACGTGGCCGTGCTGGGCACGCTCGTACGCCACCACCTGCTGCTGATCGACACCGCGACCCGGCGCGATCTGGACGACCCCGCGACGGTCCGCGCGGTCGCCGAGGCCGTGGGGTCCCCGTCCACGCTGGAGATACTGCACGCCCTCACCGAGGCGGACGCCCTGGCCACCGGGCCCGCCGCGTGGAGCACCTGGCGCGGATCGCTGGTCGCCGACCTCGTGGCCCGGGTCGCCGCCGTACTGCGGGGCGCGACCCCGGCGGTGCGGGAGCTGGAGATCCCCACCACCGAGCAGGAACGCCTCGCGATCGAGGCCCTGCGCACCCGGGAGCCCGTCCTCGCCCTGCACGCCCGCCGCGAGGAGGACGACGCTGTCGGCGTGGAGCTGGTCGTCGCCGTCCCGGACCAGCCCGGGATCCTCCCCGCCGTGGCCGGGGTGCTGGCCCTGCACCGGCTCACCGTGCGCGCGGCCGAACTGCGCTCGCTGGAACTGCCCGACCTGCCGGGGGAGGTGCTGGTGTTCCGCTGGCGGGTCGCGGCGGAGTACGGCTCGCTGCCGGAGTCGGCCCGGCTGCGCACCGACCTGATCCGGGCCCTGGACGGCTCGCTGGACGTCCCGGCGAAGCTGGCGGACCGCGAGGCGGCGTACCCGCGACGGCGCGGGGTCGTGCCCCCGCCGCCCCGCGTCACCGTGGTCCCGGACGTGTCCTCCCTGGCCACGGTCCTGGAGGTGCGCGCCCCCGACGCGGTCGGGCTGCTGCACCGCATCGGCCGCGCCCTGGAGGCGGCGGGCGTGCGGGTGCGCAGCGCCCACGTCTCCACGCCGGGCGCCGACGCGGTGGACACCGTGTACGTGGTCGACGGCGACGGCAAGCCCCTGCCGGCCGCGGGAGCGGCGGCCCTGGCCCGTTCGGTGCAGGCCGCGCTGGCCTGAGCGCCGCACGCCGCTCCGGCCCGTTCCCCGGGGGTCCGCCCCGGGGAACGGGCCGGCGGAGAGGGGAATGCGGACCGAAGGGCCGGGCCGGCGGCGCGGCCCGATACCCTGGTGGACGACCACACCGCCCCCGACCCGAGGAATCGCGACCACCGTGTTCGATACGCTCTCCGACCGCTTGGCGAATACCTTCAAGGGCCTGCGCGGCAAAGGCCGGCTGTCCGAGGCTGACATCGACGCAGCGGCCCGGGAAATCCGTATCGCGCTCCTCGAGGCCGACGTCGCGCTCCCCGTCGTCCGCTCCTTCATCGCGAACGTCAAGGAACGCGCGCGCGGTGAAGAGGTCAGCAAGGCCCTGAACCCGGGCCAGCAGGTCCTCAAGATCGTCAATGACGAGCTCGTCACGATCCTCGGCGGCGAGACCCGCCGGCTGCGGTTCGCCAAGACCGCCCCCACCGTGATCATGCTGGCCGGCCTCCAGGGCGCCGGAAAGACCACCCTCGCCGGAAAGCTCGGCCTGTGGCTGAAGGGGCAGGGCCATTCCCCGCTCCTCGTGGCGTGCGACCTCCAGCGCCCCAACGCCGTCAACCAGCTCTCCGTCGTCGCCGAGCGCGCGGGCGTCGCGGTCTACGCGCCCGAGCCGGGCAACGGCGTCGGAGACCCGGTCGCCGTCGCCAAGGACTCCATCGAGTACGCGCGCACCAAGCAGTTCGACATCGTCATCGTCGACACCGCCGGCCGCCTCGGCATCGACGCCGAGCTGATGCGCCAGGCCGCCGACATCCGCGACGCGGTCAGCCCCGACGAGATCCTCTTCGTCGTCGACGCGATGATCGGCCAGGACGCGGTCAACACCGCGGAGGCCTTCCGCGACGGCGTCGGCTTCGACGGCGTCGTGCTCTCCAAGCTCGACGGCGACGCCCGCGGCGGCGCCGCGCTGTCCATCGCGCACGTCACCGGCAAGCAGATCATGTTCGCCTCGAACGGCGAGAAGCTCGACGAGTTCGACGCGTTCCACCCGGACCGCATGGCGGGCCGCATCCTCGACATGGGTGACATGCTCACCCTCATCGAGCAGGCCGAGAAGACCTTCTCGCAGGCCGAGGCCGAGAAGATGGCGGCCAAGCTCGCCAAGGGCCCCAAGGAGTTCACGCTCGACGACTTCCTGGCCCAGATGGAGCAGGTCCGGAAGATGGGCTCCATCTCCAAGCTGCTCGGCATGCTCCCGGGCATGGGTCAGATCAAGGACCAGATCAACAACATCGACGAGCGCGACGTGGACCGCACCGCCGCGATCATCAAGTCGATGACCCCGGCCGAGCGCCAGGACCCGACGATCATCAACGGCTCGCGCCGCGCCCGCATCGCCAAGGGCTCCGGCACCGAGGTCAGCGCCGTCAAGTCGCTCGTGGAGCGCTTCTTCGAGGCCCGCAAGATGATGTCCCGCATGGCGCAGGGCGGCGGCATGCCGGGGATGCCCGGCATCCCCGGGATGGGCGGCGGTCCCGGCCGGCAGAAGAAGCAGATCAAGCAGGCCAAGGGCAAGCGCAAGAGCGGCAACCCGATGAAGCGCAGGGAAGAGGAGGCCGCAGCCGCGGCCCGCCGCGAGCAGGGACCGCAGGCGATCGAGCCCGCGCCCGGCGGCAACCCCTTCGGGCTTCCCGCGGGCGCCCAGGACGGCGGGGACTTCGACCTTCCCGACGAGTTCAAGAAGTTCATGAAGTAGGCCGCGAGGCACGGCCGCCGCGGTCGCCCGACCGCAGCGCAGGAGGGCCCCGTCCGGGAAGGCACCCGGACGGGGCCCTCCCGTTTCCGCGGCGGCCGGTTACGCCACCCGGGCGATCACGTACCGGAAGATGTTCGGCAGCCAGACGGCGCCGTCGGTCCGCTCGTACGGGTGAAGGGCCTCCGTCAGCTCCTTCTCCGCCAGCGAGGAGTCGGCCCTCCCGCAGGGCGCGGCGCCGGCCGCCCCGGGAGCCTCCTCGTCCCCGACGGAGTACAGCCCCGTCGACAGCAGCCCGCGCACCGCGCTGTCCACGTCCGCGTACCCGAACGGGCAGAACACCCGCCCCGAGCCGTCCGGCCGCAGCCCGGCCCGCTCCACCAGCGCGTCCAGGTCCCGGGGCGCCGGGCCGCCGCCCAGCACCGACGGGACCGTGCAGCGTTCCGCCGGGCCCCAGTCGGCCAGCACCACCGCCCCGCCCCGACGGACGGCCGGCAGGGCCGCGGCCAGGGCCTCCGGTTCGGGCGAGAAGGCCAGCAGGGCGTCGTACGGGCGGGCCGGCGCCGGCGGGTCCTCCAGCACCTCCAGCAGCCGTTCCCGGGCCAGCGCCCGCCGGGCCGGATCCGCCTCCACGCCCGTGGCCGCGGCTCCCCGCCCGGCCGCCAGCAGCAGGGGCAGCCCCGCCCCGCAGTCGAGGTCCAGCAGCCGGTCTCCCGGCCCGACCTCCAGCCGGTCGTAGACCGCTTCGTACAGCGGTACCAGCATCCGTTCCTGGATCTCCGCCCAGTCCCGGGCGACGAGCGTCGCCGTCGGCGTCGATGTCATCGAAAGAGCGCTCCTGATTCCGTGTCGCCCCCGTGCCCCCGTTGACAGGGAACTCCCCATTTGCCCCCGCGTCCAGAGGAGGGAGCCACCCGATTCACGCTCGGTGCGCCGGGCGCCGTACCATTCGCGCCATGGCAAAGGCACCCGTTCTCACCCCGCAGGCGGAGGATTTCCCCCGCTGGTACCAGGATCTGATCAACAAGGCCGAGCTGGCCGACAACGGTCCGGTCCGCGGCACCATGGTCATCCGGCCGTACGGCTACGGCCTGTGGGAGCGGATGCAGCAGGAGATGGACGCGCGGATCAAGGACGCGGGCGCCCAGAACGCGTACTTCCCGCTGTTCATCCCGCAGTCGTACCTGACGCGCGAAGCGGAGCACGTCGAGGGCTTCGCCCCCGAGCTCGCGGTCGTCACGCACGGCGGCGGCAAGGAGCTGGAAGAGCCGGTCGTGGTCCGGCCCACCTCCGAGACGATCATCAACGACTACTTCTCGAAGTGGGTCCAGAGCTACCGCGACCTGCCGCTGCTCATCAACCAGTGGGCCAACGTGGTCCGCTGGGAGATGCGTCCGCGCGTGTTCCTCCGTACGAGCGAGTTCCTCTGGCAGGAGGGCCACACCGCGCACGTCACGTACGAGGAGGCCCGCGACTACGCGGCCCGGATCCACCGCGACGTCTACGGCGACTTCATGACGAACGTGCTCGGCATCGACGTCGTGCTCGGCCGCAAGACCGCCAAGGAGCGCTTCGCCGGCGCCATCAACACCCTCACCCTCGAAGGCATGATGGGCGACGGCAAGGCCCTGCAGCTGGGCACGAGCCACGAGCTCGGCACCAACTTCGCCAAGGCCTTCAACACGCAGTACCTGTCGAAGGAAGGCAAGCAGGAGCTCGTCTGGCAGACCTCGTGGGGCGTCTCGACCCGCATGGTCGGCGGCCTGATCATGTCGCACGGCGACGACAACGGCCTGCGCGTCCCGCCGCGCCTCGCGCACGTCCAGGTCGTCGTCATGGCGATCAAGGGCGACGAGGCCGTGGCGAAGGTCCGCGAGGTGGGCGCCCTGCTGAAGGCCGCGGGCCTGCGGGTGCACGTCGACGACCGCGTCGACACCCCCTTCGGCCGCCGCGCCGTGGACTGGGAGCTCAAGGGCGTACCGGTCCGCGTCGAGATCGGCCCCCGCGACCTGGAGGCCGGCACCGCGATGCTGGCCCGCCGCATCCCGGGCGGCAAGACCCCGGTGCAGATCGACGCGCTCGCCGGCCTGCTGCCCACGGTGCTGGAGGAGGACCAGGCGCAGCTGCTGCGCGAGTCCCGCGAGCGCCGCGAGTCCCGCACGACGGACGTGGCGACCATCGAGGAGGCCGCCGAGGCCGCCATCGCCGGTGGCTGGGCGCGCATCCCGTGGGCGGACCTCGGTCCCGAGGGCGAGGCGAAGCTGGCCGAGCAGGCCGTCTCCGTCCGCTGCCTGATCGCCGCCGACGGCTCGGTCCCGGAGACGGACGACGCCCCCGGCACCCTCGCGATCGTCGCGCGCTCGTACTGACCGGCAGACCGCGCCCCGGCGCACGGCTCGGGCCGTGCGCCGGGGCGTAGTCGTCGTTACGTACCGACTCCTCCGGGGATCTGCGCACCCGTCCTCGTCATGACGCATGAGACTGAACTGACTGGTACGTGCAAAAAATTTGGAATGGCCCGGAATCGGAACACCGGGGCACCCCGGCTCGTTGTTACGACGTGAGCACGACACCACCTGTACTCGCCGCAGAGCTGGCGCAGGCGTGGGCCGATATTCAGCGGTACCACCCCGAGCTGCCTGACCTTGCCGCGCCCGAGTCCCTGATCGGAGAGTCGTCGTCCGCCTGTGGCGCCGCCCTCTCCTTCGAGCGACTGCTGCACGAGGCAGTCCACGGCATCGCCGCCGCCCGCGGAGTCCGTGACACCTCGCGCGCCGGTCGGTACCACAACCGCAGATTCCTCGCGATCGCCGAGGAGATGGGGCTGGACCACTCCGACGAGCCGCATGCCAGCAGCGGCTTCTCCCTGGTCACGCTCAACCCCGAGGCCAAGAAGCGCTACCGGCCCACGATGGAGCGGCTCCAGCGGGCCCTGAAGGCCCATACGGCGGCCACTGCCGCCGACACCAAGCGCAGCTTCCGCGGACCGGCCGCCCGGCACGGCTCCTCCGGCGGCGGCGTGCGCGTCAAGGCCGTCTGCGACTGCGGCCGCAACGTACGGGTCGTCCCCTCCGTACTCGCCCAGGCGCCGATCGTCTGCGGGGGCTGCATGAAGCCCTTCCGCATCCCCGAGGTCGCGATCGCGGTCGCCTCCTGACCCCGCGCGGCACCCCCGCGGGCGTATGGCACAATGGACAGCTGTACTCGACAGTCGCATAGGACCCCTCTCTCCTCCGGCTGACGCGTCCATCGGGCACCCGAGTACCGCAACCCCACGTGGCATCTCATGTGCCCAACCACGTCAAGTTCAGGAGACACCACTCCAGTGGCAGTCAAGATCAAGCTCAAGCGCCTCGGCAAGATTCGCCAGCCGCACTACCGCATCGTCGTCGCCGACGCCCGCACCCGCCGTGACGGTCGCGCGATCGAAGAGATCGGTATCTACCACCCGACGTACAACCCGTCGCGCATCGAGGTCAACGCCGAGCGTGCGCAGTACTGGCTGTCCGTCGGCGCCCAGCCCACCGAGGCTGTGCTCGCCATCCTGAAGCTGACCGGTGACTGGCAGGCGCACAAGGGCCTCCCGGCCCCCGCGCCGCTGCTGCAGCCGGAGACCAAGGAGAGCAAGCGCCGTACCTTCGACGAGTTCGCCAAGGCCCTCGAGGGCATCGGCGAGGGCAAGGGCGACGCCATCACGCAGAAGGCGAAGAAGGCCGACAAGAAGGCGGACGAGGCTGAGGCCACCGCCGAGTCGACCGAGGCCTGAGCATGCTCGAGGAGGCTCTTGAGCACCTCGTGAAGGGCATTGTGGACAACCCCGACGAAGTGCAGGTCGCCTCGCGCACCCTGCGCCGCGGACAGGTTCTCGAGGTCCGGGTCCACCCGGACGACCTCGGGAAGGTGATCGGCCGCAACGGCCGCACCGCACGTGCTCTGCGTACTGTCGTGGGCGCCATCGGCGGCCGTGGCATCCGCGTCGACCTCGTCGACGTGGACCAGGTCCGCTGAGACCGCGTCCATCGCAAGAATGAATCACCGGCACGGGCCGGGGAGGGCATACGTGCCCGCCCCGGCCCGTCGTCGTCTGAACAGGAGAGCACAGTGGAGCTGGTAGTCGCGCGGATCGGCCGCGCCCACGGCATCAAGGGTGAGGTCACCGTGGAGGTGCGCACCGACGAGCCCGAGCTGCGGCTCGGCCCGGGCGCCGTCCTGCGCACCGATCCGGCGTCGGCGGGACCGCTGACCATCGAGACGGGCCGGGTGCACAGCGGACGGCTGCTGCTGCGCTTCGCCGGCGTCAAGGACCGCACCGGCGCCGAGGCGCTGCGCAACATCCTGCTGATCGCCGAGGTGGACCCGGCGGAGCTGCCGGAGGAGCCCGACGAGTACTACGACCACCAGCTGATGGACCTCGACGTGGTCCTCGCCGACGGCACCGAGGTCGGCCGGATCACCGAGATCTCCCACCTGCCCTCGCAGGACCTCTTCATCGTCGAACGGCCCGACGGCACCGAGGTGATGATCCCCTTCGTCGAGGAGATCGTCGCCGAGATCGACCTGGAGGAGCAGCGCTGCGTCATCACGCCGCCCCCCGGGCTGATCGACGACCGGGCGGAGGTCGCCTCGGCGCGCGACGCCGGGGACGAAGCCTGATGCGTCTCGACGTCGTCACGATCTTCCCCGAGTACCTGGAGCCGCTGAACGTCTCCCTCGTCGGCAAGGCCCGCGCCCGCGGCCAGCTCGACGTGCACGTGCACGACCTGCGCGACTGGACGTACGACCGGCACAACACGGTCGACGACACCCCGTACGGCGGCGGCCCCGGCATGGTCATGAAGACCGGCCCGTGGGGCGAGGCCCTGGACGCGGCGCTCGCCGACGGCTACGAGTCGGGGGCGCGCGGGCCCGTCCTGGTCGTCCCCACGCCCAGCGGCCGTCCCTTCACCCAGGAGCTGGCCGTCGAGCTCTCCGAGCGGCCCTGGCTGGTCTTCACGCCGGCCCGCTACGAGGGCATCGACCGCCGGGTGATGGACGAGTACGCGACGCGGATGCCGGTGTACGAGGTCTCCATCGGCGACTACGTGCTGGCGGGCGGCGAGGCCGCCGTCCTCGTGATCACCGAGGCGGTGGCGCGACTGCTGCCCGGCGTGCTCGGCAACGCCGAGTCGCACCGGGACGACTCCTTCGCGCCCGGCGAGATGGCGAACCTCCTGGAGGGGCCCGTCTACACCAAGCCCCCGCAGTGGCGCGGCCGGGAGATCCCGGACGTGCTCGTCAGCGGACACCACGGGAAGATCGCCCGCTGGCGGCGGGACGAGGCGTTCCGGCGGACCACCCGCAACCGTCCGGACCTGATCGAGCGCTGCGAGGCCACCGCGTTCGACAAGAAGGACCGCGAGATCCTCTCGATCCTGGGCTGGAAGCCGTCCGCCGACGGGCGATTTTGGCTCAGGCCGCAGGCCGTGGAAGAATAGGCGGCTGCTGTGTGCTCGTGGACGCCCCTGCCACAGGGGGACCGTCGTCCGCTGGGTGGCACGGCTCCCGAATTCTCTCCGGAAACCCGCACCGGCGACCTGTGGCGTCGTGCGAAGAAAGCAGACGAAGAACATGTCTCACCTGCTCGATGGCGTCAACGCCGCCGCGCTCCGCTCGGACGTCCCGGCCTTCCGCCCGGGTGACACCGTCAACGTCCACGTCCGCGTGATCGAGGGCAACCGCTCCCGTATCCAGCAGTTCAAGGGCGTAGTCATCCGCCGCCAGGGCGCCGGTGTCTCCGAGACCTTCACGGTCCGCAAGGTCTCCTTCAGCGTCGGCGTGGAGCGTACCTTCCCGGTGCACTCCCCGATCTTCGAGAAGATCGAGCTCGTCACCCGCGGTGACGTCCGCCGCGCCAAGCTGTACTTCCTCCGTGAGCTCCGCGGCAAGGCCGCGAAGATCAAGGAGAAGCGCGACTTCTGAGGTCCCCTCCGGGGTCCGGGGGCGGCCGGATAGGCTCGTTCCCGATGGACACCGAAGCACCTCACACGCAACGCGGCCACTCTTCCCCCGTCGAGGGGGAGGAGCGGTCGCGTTGTGCGTTGTCCGGGGGCCGGCGTTCGTTCACCTGGCGGCGGGCCGCCGCGCTCGGTGTGGGCTGCACCGTCCTGCTGCTGCTGTTCAGCAATTTCGTCGTGCAGCCCTTCCTGATCCCGAGCCGCTCGATGGAGCCGACGTTCGAGGTCGGGGACCGGGTGCTGGTGAACAAGCTGGCGTACCGTTTCGGCGACGGACCGCGCCGCGGGGACCTCGTGGTCTTCGACGGCACGGGCTCCTTCGTGCCGGAGCGTCCCGAGGACCATCCGATCGGCGTGGCCCTGCACGGCGCGGCGTCCGCGCTCGGACTGGCCGAGCCCTCGGACTCCGACTTCGTGAAGCGGGTCGTGGGGGTCGGCGGCGACGACGTGGTGTGCTGCGACGCGGGCGGGCGGGTGCAGGTCAACGGGGTCGCGCTCGACGAGCCGTACCTGTACCCGGGTGACGCGCCGTCACAGGTGCCCTTCCGGATCGTGGTCCCCCTGGGGACCCTGTGGGTGATGGGGGATCATCGTTCCCAGTCCCGGGACTCCCGGGACCACCTGGGGCAACCGGGCGGGGGGATGGTGCCGGTGGAGAACGTGATCGGGCGGGCCGACTGGATCGGCTGGCCGGTGACCCGCTGGGGTTCCGCGGGCGGTGGCCGTGGGTAGCCGGGGGCGGTCGAGACGCGACCGGGAGCCCGAGCCGCCCCCCGAGCCGGAGCCGGAGCCCGTCGCGGCGGAGGGCGGCCGCGCCCAGCGGCGCAGGCTGGCCCGCCGCGTACGACGGCGGCGCCGCACCCGCCGGGCCGGCGAGCTGCCGCTGCTCGTGGTCGTGGCGCTGTGCATAGCCCTGGTGCTCAAGACCTTCCTGGTGCAGGCCTTCTTCATCCCGTCCGGCTCGATGGAGCAGACCATCCGGATCGGCGACCGGGTGCTGGTGGACAAGCTCACCCCGTGGTTCGGATCCGCCGTCCAGCGCGGGGACGTCGTCGTGTTCAAGGACCCGGGCGGATGGCTCCAGGGCGAGGCGGCCCGGCCCGCCCGGGACCCGATCGGGGTCAAGCAGGTCAAGCAGACCCTGACCTTCATCGGCCTCCTGCCCTCGGCCGACGAGCAGGACCTGATCAAGCGCGTCATCGGCGTCGGCGGCGACACCGTCGCGTGCTGCGACGGCCGGGGCCGGGTCACCGTCAACGGCGCGCCGCTCGATGAGCCGTACGTGAACGCCGGCAACGCGCCCTCCGAGATCCGCTTCGAGGTGCGGGTGCCCGCGGGGCGGCTGTTCGTGATGGGCGACCACCGGGCCAGATCGGCCGACTCGCGCTTCCACCTCGACGAGGCCTTCGAAGGCACCATCGACGAGAACGGCGTCGTCGGCGAGGCCGTCGTGATCGCCTGGCCCTTCGGCCACTGGCGCCGGCTGGAACAGCCCGCGACCTTCCGCACGGTGCCCGATCAGGCGCGCCGCGGGGGACGCGGCCGCCGTGGGCGCGGACGGGGCGCGCCGTTCGCATAGTGTGTCCTCGGTCTCCCGCGCCTTAGGGAACTCCCGCTCGTTAAGGGAGGGGAGGGCCCGCGTCTGATTCCGGCGGGCGGTGATTTTCCGAGTGAGGAGTGGATGTGGGGGATGTGGCGGTAGGCGCACGATCCGGACGCGACGAGGGCGAGGAGCGGCCGGACGACGCCGTCGAGCGCGAGACCGAGGACGGCGGTACCGCGGCGCATCCGCACCGCTCGTTCTGGAAGGAGCTGCCGCTCCTCATCGGCATCGCCCTGCTGCTGGCCCTCCTGATCAAGACGTTCCTGGTGCAGGCGTTCTCCATCCCGTCCGACTCCATGCAGGACACCCTGCAGCGGGGCGACCGGGTGCTGGTGGACAAGCTGACCCCGTGGTTCGGCTCCGAGCCCGAGCGCGGTGAGGTCGTGGTCTTCCACGACCCGGCCGCCTGGCTGTCCGGAGAGCCCACCCCGGAGCCCAACATCGCGCAGAAGGCGCTGAGCTGGATCGGTCTCATGCCCTCCGCGGAGGAGAAGGACCTGATCAAGCGGACCATCGCCATCGGCGGGGACACGGTCGAGTGCAAGAAGGGGGGGCCGGTCGTCGTCAACGGCAAGGAGCTGGACGAGCCGTACATCTTCCCCGGCAACACCCCTTGTGACGACATGCCGTTCGGCCCGATCACCGTGCCCAAGGGCAAGATCTGGGTGATGGGCGACCACCGGCAGAACTCCCAGGACTCCCGCTACCACATGCAGGACTCCACGAAGGGCTTCGTGCCGGTCGACAAGGTCGTCGGGCGGGCCGTGGTGGTCGCGTGGCCGATCACCCGCTGGTCCACCCTGCCGATCCCGGACACCTTCGACCAGCCCGGCATCGGCAACCAGGCCGCGGCCGTCGCGCTCGGCCTCGGGGCGTCCGGGCTGGCGCCGGTCGGGCTGGGCCCGGCCGCGCTGGGCCTCACCGGCGCGGTGCCGCTCGTGATGTGGCGTCGCCGGAGGCTGACCAGCGGTCGTACCGACCGGTAGGGTGCCGCCCAGGTCGACGATCTCCGAGTGTGGGGGCGCTGCAATGGGCGGAACACAAGCAAGCGGAACACAAGCAATACGCGGTGGCAGGAACGGCCACGGTGGTCTCGGCAACGTGCTGTCGGGGATCGCCGTGGCCGTCGGCTTCGCGCTCTTCCTCGGCGGTTTCGTGTGGGGGGCGGTCGTCTACCGCCCCTACACCGTGCCGACGGATTCGATGATGCCCACGGTGCGTCCCGGCGACCGGGTGCTGGCGCAGCGCATCGGGGGCGCCGAGGTGCGCCGCGGGGACGTGGTCGTCTTCACCGACACCGAGTGGAGCGACCTGCCCATGGTCAAGCGGGTCGTCGGCGTCGGCGGCGACACCGTGAAGTGCTGCGGCGCGGCCGGCGAGCTGACCGTGAACGGAACGCCGCTGGACGAGCCCTACATCGACGACACCCGTCCGGACCCCGCTCTCGCCCTGCCGCCCGGGCAGGCCGCGCCCCCCGGCACCCCCTTCGAGGTCACGGTGCCCGAGGGGAACCTCTTCCTGCTGGGCGACCGGCGGGGCGCCTCGCTGGACTCCCGGTCCCACCTCCAGGAGGCCGGACAGGGCACCGTGCCGCGGTCGGCGGTCGACGCCCGGGTGGACGCGCTCGCCTGGCCCTCCGCGGGGATGCTGGAGCGGCCGCGGACGTACGAGGCGCTGCCCGGCGGCGTGTCCCGGCCCGGCCCCCTGCAGCTCCAGGTGGCGGCGGTGGCCGTCGGAGCCGTGCTGGTGGCGCTGGGGGCGGCGTACGGGCCTCTCGTACGGGTCCTGGGGCGCGGGCGGCGCAGGGAGCGGGCCGATGCCGGCTGACCCGGCGCCCGGCCCCGAGGTGCGCAAGGTCGCGCGGGTGGTCCTGCTGGATCCCGCGGACCGGATCCTCCTGCTGCACGGCTTCGAACCGGCCGACCCGGCCGAGACCTGGTGGTTCACCCCGGGCGGCGGCCTGGAGGGGACGGAGAGCCGCGAGGAGGCCGCGCTGCGCGAGCTGGCGGAGGAGACGGGGATCACACAGGTGGAGCTGGGCCCGGTGCTGTGGCACCGGTACTGCTCCTTCCCCTTCGACGGGCGCCGCTGGGAGCAGGACGAGTGGTACTTCCTGGCCCGTACCGCCCAGACCGCGACCGAGATGGGCGGCCTCACCGCACTCGAGCGGCGCAGCGTCACCGGAGCGAGGTGGTGGACCTCCGGGGAACTGCTGTCGGCCCGTGAGACGGTGTACCCGACCAGACTCGCCGAGCTGCTCCGTACGCTGCTCGACGACGGTCCTCCGGGTGCGCCGGTGGTCCTGGCCCCGGAAATCGTTTAGGGGCGCGGGGGCCTGGCGCACAATAGGGGGACGCACGGCTGAAGGGGAACATGCCATGAGTGCCGAGGACCTCGAAAAGTACGAGACCGAGATGGAGCTGAAGCTCTATCGGGAGTACCGCGACGTCGTCGGGCTGTTCAAGTACGTGATCGAGACCGAACGCCGTTTCTATCTCACCAACGACTACGAGATGCAGGTGCACTCGGTCCAGGGGGAGGTCTTCTTCGAGGTCTCGATGGCCGACGCGTGGGTCTGGGACATGTACCGGCCGGCCCGTTTCGTGAAGCAGGTGCGGGTGCTGACCTTCAAGGACGTCAACATCGAGGAGCTCAACAAGAGCGACCTCGAACTTCCGAGCGGCTGATCTCCGAGCGGCCGGCCTTCGCGCGGCTGACTTCCGAGCGGCCGGCCTCCGCCCCGTCGACCACGGGCAGGCCGGCCGCGGTCGTCCCCCCTGGGGGTGACGGGGATATCCACAACGCCGCGGTTGTCCACCAAGATCCACGGGGTGGGCGGGGGCGCGGGATCGTCGGTGCCGGAGGTGGTGCCGAATGGACACGAAGGACGTGGCGCGGCAGGCGCTGGGGCGGTACGGCGAGGAGCTGGCGGCGCGCCGGCTGACCGAGGCCGGGATGACCGTGATCGCGCGGAACTGGCGGTGTCGCGGCGGGGAGATCGACATCGTGGCGCGGGACGGGGACGCCCTCGTCGTCTGCGAGGTCAAGACCCGCCGGGCGGGCGTCTTCGAACACCCCATGGCCGCGGTGCGGCCCGGCAAGGCGGAGCGGTTGCGCGGCCTCGCCGGGCGCTGGCTCGTGGACCACGGCGGACCGCCCCCGGGCGGCGTGCGGATCGACCTCGTCGGGGTCGTGCTGCCGCGACGCGGGGCCCCCGTGGTGGAACACGTCCGGGGGGTGGCGTGATGGGATTCGCCCGAGCCTGTTCCGTCGCCCTGGTGGGCGTCGACGGCGTGGTGGTGGAGGTCCAGGCCGACCTGGAACCGGGAGTGGCCGCCTTCACCCTCGTGGGGCTGCCCGACAAGACCCTGGTCGAGAGCCGGGACCGGGTGCGGGCCGCCGTCGTGAACTCCGGGGCGGCCTGGCCGCAGAAGAAGCTCACGGTCGGGCTGAGCCCCGCCTCCGTACCGAAGTCCGGCGCCGGCTTCGACCTCGCCGTCGCGGCGGCCGTGCTGGGGGCCGCCGAGGTGGTCGACCCGGCGGCGATCGCCGATCTCGTGCTGATCGGCGAGCTCGGACTGGACGGCCGGGTCCGGCCGGTCCGGGGGATCCTGCCCGCCGTCCTCGCGGCGTCGGAGGCCGGCTACCGGCAGGTGGTCGTCCCGCAGCAGTGCGCCGCCGAGGCCGCGCTCGTGCCCGACGTGTCCGTGCTCGGCGTGCGCAGCCTGCGGCAGCTGATCGCGGTGCTGACGGGCGGCGCGGTCCCCGAGGAGGAGCACCTCGGCCCGCCGGGGCGGCCCGACCCGATGCTGGCCGGGCTGGTGCTCCCCGGGGCGGGGCTCGGTACGGGCATCACCCCGGGCCGGGGCGACTGCGCCGAAGCCCCCGATCTCGCCGACGTGGCCGGGCAGCTCGGTGCGCGCCGCGCCCTGGAGGTGGCGGCCGCGGGGGGCCACCACCTCTTCCTCAGCGGGCCGCCCGGGGCGGGCAAGACGATGCTGGCGGAGCGGCTGCCCTGGATCCTCCCGCCGCTCGGACGCCGGGAGTCGGTGGAGGTCACGGCCGTCTACTCGGTCGCGGGGATCCTCCCGCCCGGCGAGCCGCTGGTCGCCCGGCCGCCCTACTGCGCGCCCCACCACTCCGCCACCATGCAGTCCCTGGTGGGCGGTGGGAACGGGATCCCCCGGCCGGGCGCCGTGTCCCTGGCCCACCGGGGCGTGTTGTTTCTGGACGAGGCCGCGGAGTTCCACGGCCGGGCGCTGGACGCGCTGCGCCAGCCCCTCGAATCGGGCCACGTGGTCATCGCGCGCGCCGCCGGAGTGGTGCGGCTGCCCGCACGGTTCCTGATGGTGCTCGCCGCCAACCCCTGCCCGTGCGGGCGGCACACCCTCCAGGGGCAGGGGTGCGAATGCCCGGCCTCCGTGATCCGGCGCTACCAGGCCCGGCTGTCGGGGCCCCTGCTCGACCGGGTGGACCTGCGGGTGGTGGTGGAGCCGGTCACCCGTTCCGACCTGCTCCGGCAGGGCGGCCGGGGGGAGCCCACGGCGGTCGTCGCCGACCGGGTCCGCGAGGCCCGGGAACGCGCGGCCCTCCGGCTCGCCGAAACCCCTTGGCGGCTCAACTCCGAGGTGCCCGGGCAGGAGCTGCGCACCCGGTGGCCGGTGGACCCCGGCGCACTGGCGCAGGCCGAGCGGGACCTGGAGCGCGGGCTGCTCAGCGCCCGCGGGCTCGACCGGGTGCTGCGGGTCGCGTGGACCGTGGCCGACCTGCGGGGGCGGGACCGGCCGGAGGCGCTGGACGTGGCCGTCGCGCTGGAACTGCGGACCGGGATCGCCCGCGGGGCGACGCTGGAGCCGGGGGCCGCGGCATGACCGGGCCGGAGGGCTCGGAGCGTCCGCCGGGTCAGGAGTACCTGCCGGGGCCGCCGCCGGAGCCGGAGTGGTGCCCGGGCCCTCCGCCGGCGCGGCGGCCGGAGCCGGCTCCGGAGCCCGCGGCGCAGCCGGAGGGGGGCCGGGTCCCGGAGCCGCGGCCCGATGCGAGCCCGGGTGGTCCGCCGGAGCGGTGGACGGGGGTGGAACCGCGGAGGGAGGGGGAGTTGCTGGCGCGGGCCGCGCTGACCCGGGTGCTGGAGCCCGGGGAGGAGCGCGGCGGCCGCTGGTTGCGCGAGCACGGCGCCGTGGGGCTGATGCGGCTCCTGACCGGCCCCGAGCACGCGGCGGGCGTGCTCACCGGGGTGCGGCCGGACCGGCTCGCCGGATACCGCAGACGGGCCGCGCTGGCCGAGCCGCGGCGGGACCTGGAGCTGGCCGCCGCGGCGGGGGGCCGGTTCGTGTGTCCCGGAGCGGCGGAGTGGCCGACCCAGCTCGACGACCTCGGCGACGCCCGCCCCGTCGGGCTGTGGCTGCGGGGCCGGCCCGACCTGCGGACCTGGGCGCTGCGTTCGGTGGCCGTCGTGGGGGCCCGGGCCTGCACCCCGTACGGCGCCCACATGGCACAGACCCTGGCGGCCGGCCTGGCCGAGCGGGGCTGGGTCGTCGTCTCCGGCGCGGCGTACGGGATCGACGGCGCCGCCCACCGCGGGGCCCTCGCCTCGGGCGGCGCCACCGCGGCGGTGCTGGCCTGTGGCGTGGACGTCTCCTACCCGCGCGGCCACGCCGGGCTCCTCGGCCGGATCGCCGGCCAGGGGCTGGTCCTCGGGGAACTGCCGCCCGGCAGCCACCCCACCCCCAGCCGGTTCGTCCTGCGCAACCGGGTCATCGCCGCCCTCACGCGGGGCACCGTGGTGGTGGAGGCCGCGCACCGCAGCGGCTCCCTGGTCACCGCCCGGCGCGCCCAGCAGCTCGGGCGGTTCACGATGGGTGTCCCGGGGCCCGCGACGAGCGGACTCTCCGCGGGGGTGCACGAGTTGCTGCGGGGCGAGGCCGTGCTCGTCTCCGACGCGGCGGAGGTCGTCGAACTGGTCGGCTCGATCGGGGAACTGGCCCCCGAGCGGCGCGGACCGGTGCTCGCCCGGGACCTGTTGGACCGCGACACCGTCCGGGTGCTCGAAGCGCTCCCGGCGGGCCGGCCCGCGGACGTCGCGGAGTTGGCACGTGCCTCCGGCACCGGCACCGATGAAGTCATCGGCAGACTGTACGAACTTCACTCTCTGGGGTTCGTCGAACGGCAGGGCGACGTCTGGCAGTTGAGCAGACAAACACCTGGAACGCGCACGCAAACCGGCGCCGCCCGGCGAGGCGGTCGTTGACCTGGGGCGTTCCGGTGAAAGAGTGAAACCGATGAGAGACGCGGTGCTCCCGGCGGCAGCAGCCGGGACCGTGCGCCCAGCGCCGGTCCCGGGTCGGCCGCGCGAGTCCGGACGCCGTCGAGGCCCTGCGCGATCCCGTACTCTTCGCGCACCGCGACACTTCCGTCACGCTACGCTCCCAAGGAATCCGGCTCCGGCAAAGGCGAAGCATGCCCCAGCACACCTCAGGGTCCGACCGCGCTGCGGTGCCCCCCGCAGCCCGCGGCGGCGTGCGGTCCACCGCACCCTCGTCCCTGGAGGTGCTGTGGCGTTCGTACAAGGACTCGGGTGACGAGCGGCTGCGGGAGCAGCTGATCCTGCACTACTCACCCCTGGTGAAGTACGTCGCGGGCCGCGTCAGCGTGGGCCTCCCGCCCAACGTGGAGCAGGCCGACTTCGTCTCCTCCGGGGTCTTCGGCCTGATCGACGCCATCGAGAAGTTCGACATCGAGCGGTCGATCAAGTTCGAGACGTACGCGATCACCCGGATCCGCGGCGCGATGATCGACGAGCTGCGGGCGCTGGACTGGATCCCCCGCTCCGTCCGCCAGAAGGCCCGGGCCGTGGAACGCGCGTACGCCACGCTGGAGGCCCAGCTGCGGCGCACCCCGACCGAGAGCGAGGTCGCGGGCGAGATGGGGATCGGTGTGGAGGACCTCCACACCGTTTTCAGTCAGCTGTCCCTGGCGAACGTCGTTGCCCTGGAAGAGCTCCTGCACGTCGGCGGGGAGGGCGGCGACCGCCTCTCGCTGATGGACACCCTGGAGGACCGGGCCGCCGACGACCCGGTGGAGGTCGCGGAGGACCGCGAGCTGCGGCGCCTGCTGGCCCGGGCCATCAACACGCTGCCCGACCGGGAGAAGACGGTGGTCACCCTCTACTACTACGAGGGCCTCACGCTGGCCGAGATCGGCAACGTGCTGGGCGTCACCGAGAGCCGCGTCAGTCAGATCCACACCAAGTCGGTGCTGCAACTGCGCGCGAAGCTGGCCGATGTGGGGCGGTGAGCTTGCGGGACCTCCGTAGAGTGGACGCGTGCCCAGGATTCGAGCGGCCTCCGTGGCCGAGCACCGGTCGATGCAGCGCGGCGCCCTGTTGGACGCCGCGCGTTCCCTGCTGTCCGAAGGCGGGACGGAAGCGCTGACCTTCCCCGCCCTCGCGGAGCGGACCGGCCTCGCCCGGTCCTCCGTGTACGAGTACTTCCGCTCCCGAGCCGCCGTGGTCGAAGAGCTGTGCGCGGTGGACTTCCCCGTGTGGGCCGCCGAGATCGAGGCCGCCATGGAGCGGGCCGAGTCGCCCGAGGCGAAGATCGAGGCTTACGTGCGCAGTCAGTTGGCGCTGGTGGGCGACCGCCGGCACCGGGCCGTGGTGGCGATCTCGGCCAGCGAACTGGACGCCGGGGCCCGGGAGAAGATCCGTGCTGCGCACGGCGGGCTGGTGGCGATGATCGTCGAGGCCCTGGCCGCCCTGGGGCAGGCCGAGCCCCGGCTGGCCGCGATGCTGCTCCAGGGCGTCGTGGACGCGGCGGTGCGCCGGATCGAGCTCGGCGCGGCCGAGGACCCCGGTGTCGTGGCGGAAGCGGCCGTCGCCATGGCCCTGCGCGGCGTCCGGGGCTGAGCCCGGCGCCTCCCCTCAGGCGCCTCCCCTCAGAGGCCGCCGGTCAGGGGCCGCCGGGCGCGGAGGGCAGCAGGCGCGCGGTCGGGCGGGGGAGCAGCGACAGCGGGTTCAGGTACGTCTCGCCCGCCAGCAGGCCCCAGTGCAGGCACGGCGCCGGGCAGTGGGACCCCTCCGTGAGGACCGCCACCACCTGGCCGGCCCGGACCGGCCCGCCCTCCGCGACGAGGGGCCGCACCGGTTCGTAGGTCGTTCGCAGTCCGTTCGCCAGCGCGAGGGAGAGGACTCCCCGGCCGGCCACCTGCCCCGCATAGTGCACCCGGCCGTCGGCCACCGCGCGGAGCTCGGAGCCCACCGGCGCGGACAGGTCCACCCCCCGGTGGCCGGCCGCGTAAGGGGTCGGGGGCGGGTCCCACCAGCGGGCCACCGTCAGGGGCGGGGGCAGTGGCCGCACCCCGGGGGCGGCGGCCCCGGTCAGGGCCAGGAACAGGGCGAACAGCAGGGTCGTCAGGAACGTCATGGGACCCAGCGTCGCGTGCGCCCGGCGGCCGCGCCGGGGCCTGTGGACAGGGCCCGGGCTGTGGACAACGGCGTCACCCGGCATACCGCCGGGTCCCGTACACTTCTTGTGGCGATCCGGGTCACCGGGTCGACTTCGCACGCCCCAGCACCAGCCCGAAACGGCCTGGTGACAGCGTCTCTCGGTCCCTCATCGGGGCAGGACGCGGCGGGGCGTCAGGAACCAAACCGAGAAAACAAGGAGATGGCCATGGCCGTCGTAACGATGCGGGAGCTGCTGGAAAGCGGCGTCCACTTCGGTCACCAGACCCGTCGCTGGAACCCGAAGATGAAGCGCTTCATCTTCACCGAGCGCAACGGCATCTACATCATCGACCTGCTCCAGTCGCTGTCGTACATCGACCGCGCCTACGAGTTCGTGAAGGAGACCGTCGCGCACGGCGGCTCCATCATGTTCATCGGTACCAAGAAGCAGGCTCAGGAAGCCATCGCCGAGCAGGCGACGCGCGTCGGCATGCCGTACGTCAACCAGCGGTGGCTGGGTGGCATGCTCACCAACTTCTCCACCGTCTACAAGCGCCTCCAGCGTCTGAAGGAGCTTGAGGCGATCGACTTCGAGGACGTCGCCGCCTCGGGTCTCACCAAGAAGGAGCTCCTGGTCCTCTCTCGCGAGAAGATCAAGCTGGAGAAGACCCTCGGTGGTATCCGCGAGATGTCGAAGGTCCCCAGCGCCGTCTGGATCGTCGACACCAAGAAGGAGCACATCGCCGTCGGTGAGGCGCGCAAGCTCCACATCCCGGTCGTCGCGATCCTCGACACCAACTGCGACCCCGACGAGGTCGACTACAAGATCCCGGGCAACGACGACGCGATCCGCTCCGTCACCCTGCTCACCCGCGTGATCGCCGACGCCGTCGCCGAGGGCCTCATCGCCCGCTCCGGCGCTGCGACCGGCGACTCGAAGCCGGGCGAGAAGGCCGCCGCCGAGCCGCTCGCCGAGTGGGAGCGCGACCTGCTCGAGGGCGACAAGAAGGCTGACGACGCCGAGGCCGCTCCGGCCGAGGCCGCTGCCGAGGCCCCCGCCGCCGACGCCGAGGCCGAGGTCGTCGAGGCTCCGGCCGCCGACGCCGAGGCCGTCGAGGCCCCGGCCGCCGACGCCGAGCAGGCCTGACCCACTGAGGGGGCCCGGCGTTCACCCGCCGGGCACTCCCGGTACGGACGATGACGGCGGGGGAGCCGCGCCACGAGCGCGGCGCCTCCGCCGTTCACCCGTAGATCTACGACTTCGAGAGAGAATCACAGACTCATGGCGAACTACACCGCCGCTGACGTCAAGAAGCTCCGCGAGCTCACCGGCGCCGGCATGATGGACTGCAAGAACGCGCTCGTGGACTCCGACGGTGACGTCGACAAGGCCATGGAAGCGCTCCGTATCAAGGGTCAGAAGGGCGTCGCCAAGCGCGAGGGCCGCTCTGCCGAGAACGGTGCCGTCGTCTCCCTCATCGCCGACGACAACACCTCCGGTGTCCTCGTCGAGCTGAAGTGCGAGACGGACTTCGTCGCCAAGGGCGAGAAGTTCCTGGCCGTCGCCAACCAGCTGGCCGCGCACGTCGCCGCGACCTCCCCCGCCGACATCGAGGCGCTCCTCGCGTCCGAGATCGAGGCCGGCAAGACCGTCCAGGCGTTCGTGGACGAGGCCAACGCCAACCTCGGCGAGAAGATCGTCCTGGACCGCTTCGCGCAGTTCACGGGCGGTTACGTCGCGTCGTACATGCACCGCACGATGCCCGACCTGCCGTTCCAGATCGGCGTCCTGGTCGAGCTCGACAAGGAGAACGCCGAGGTCGCCCGCGGCATCGCGCAGCACATCGCCGCGTTCGCCCCGCAGTGGCTCTCCAAGGAAGACGTTCCGGCCGAGAAGGTCGAGTCCGAGCGTCGCATCGCCGAAGAGGTCACCCGCGCGGAGGGCAAGCCCGAGGCCGCCCTCCCGAAGATCGTCGAGGGTCGCATCAACGGCTTCTTCAAGGACGCCACGCTGCTCGGCCAGCCGTACGCGCTGGACAACAAGAAGTCCGTCCAGAAGGTCCTGGACGAGGCCGGTGTCACCCTGAAGCGCTTCAGCCGCATCAAGGTCGGCATCTGAGTCCGTCCGTACGCGACGGACACCGGACCCCGGTAGGGTCTGAAGCAGTCGTCCGCGCTCGCGCAGGGCGACCGCAGATCTGACGAGGAGGCCATTGCCGTAGAGGGAACCGCGAGGACCCACCGGCAATGGCCTTCTTCGTATGTGCACGAGGAGATCTCCATGAATCAGGGCGTGGACCCCCACACCGCATCCGACGACAAGAGCGACCAGCACAAGAAGGGCCGCCGCTTCATGCTGAAGCTGTCGGGCGAGGCCTTCTCCGGTGGCGGAGGACTGGGCGTCGATCCCGACGTGGTCCACGCCATCGCGCGCGAGATCGCCGCGGTCGTCCGCGACGGCGCGGAGATCGCCATCGTGATCGGCGGTGGCAACTTCTTCCGCGGTGCCGAGCTCCAGCAGCGCGGCATGGACCGCGCGCGGTCCGACTACATGGGCATGCTGGGCACGGTCATGAACTGCCTCGCCCTCCAGGACTTCCTGGAGAAGGAGGGCATCGACTCCCGCGTGCAGACCGCCATCACCATGGGCCAGGTCGCCGAGCCGTACATCCCGCTGCGCGCCGTGCGCCACCTGGAGAAGGGCCGCGTCGTCATCTTCGGCGCCGGCATGGGCATGCCCTACTTCTCCACCGACACCACGGCCGCCCAGCGTGCGCTGGAGATCGACGCCGAAGCCCTGCTCATGGGCAAGAACGGTGTCGACGGCGTGTACGACTCGGACCCGAAGAAGAACCCGGACGCGGTGAAGTTCGACGCGCTCGAGTACAGCGAGGTGCTCTCGCGCGACCTCAAGGTCGCCGACGCCACGGCCATCACGCTGTGCCGCGACAACAAGCTGCCGATCCTGGTCTTCGAACTGCTCGCCGAAGGCAACATCGCCCGCGCCGTCAAGGGTGAGAAGATCGGCACGCTGGTCAGCGACCAGGGAACCCGGACCTGAGCGGTCCGCTGCCGCCCGCCGTCCTGCCCCGTCCGCCCCGCCCGCCTGAACCATCCATATCTGACATGCAGGAGCACGTGGTGACCGAAGAGATCCTCCTCGAGGCCGAGGAGAAGATGGAAAAGGCCGTCGTCGTCGCCAAGGAGGACTTCGCCGCGATTCGCACCGGTCGTGCGCACCCGGCGATGTTCAACAAGATCGTGGCCGACTACTACGGCGCCATCACGCCCATCAACCAGCTCGCGTCGTTCTCGGTGCCCGAGCCGCGCATGGCGATCGTGACGCCGTTCGACAAGAGCGCCCTGCGCAACATCGAGACGGCCATCCGCGACTCCGACCTCGGTGTCAACCCGAGCAACGACGGCAGCATCATCCGGGTTACCTTCCCGGAGCTGACGCAGGACCGCCGCAAGGAGTACATCAAGGTCGCGCGGACCAAGGCCGAGGACTCCAAGATCTCCCTGCGCGCCGTTCGCCGCAAGGCGAAGGACGCCCTTGACAAGCTCGTCAAGGACAAGGAGGCCGGCGAGGACGAGGTGCGCCGCGCCGAGAAGGAGCTCGACGACACCACCGCGAAGTACGTCGCGCAGGTGGACGAGCTGCTCAAGCACAAGGAAGCCGAGCTCCTCGAGGTCTGATGAACGACTCTCCCTGGGCCACGGAGCCGGTTCCGGCGGGTCCCGCATACGATGCGCTGGTGGGCCCGCACACTCGGCCCATGCCCATCGTGCCCGATGCCGCCGGCCGTGACTTCGACGACCGGGAAGCACGCGATCGGGGGGCCGCCGCTTTCGGCGGCCCCCCGTTCCGCGCCGAGACGCCGCCGCAGGAGCCCATGCCCAGCCCCCCGCCTCCGCAGGCCCCGCAGGCCGCCTCGTCCCCGCCGCCGAAGAAGCGCGCGGGGCGGGATCTGCGTGCCGCCATAGGGGTCGGTGTCGGCCTCGGCGCGGTCATCTTCGCCTCGCTGCTGATCGTCAAGGCCGTGTTCGTCGGCGTCGTCGTCGTCGCGGTCGTCGTGGGCCTGTGGGAGCTCACCTCCCGGCTCCAGGAGAAGAAGGGCATCAAGGCGCCCCTCGTCCCGCTCGCGGTCGGCGGCGCCGCCATGATCATCGCCGGGTACGTCCGGGGGGCCGAGGGCGCGTGGGTCGCCATGGCCCTGACCGCGCTGGCGATCCTGGTCTGGCGCATGACCGAACCGCCCGAGGACTACCTCAAGGACGTCACCGCGGGCGTCTTCGCCGCGTTCTACGTGCCGTTCCTGGCGACGTTCGTGACGATGCTGCTCACCGCCGACGACGGCCCGCAGCGGGTGATCACCTTCCTGCTGCTGACCGTGGTCAGCGACACCGGGGCGTACGCGGTCGGCTGGCGCTTCGGCAAGACCAAGCTCGCCCCGCGCATCAGCCCCGGCAAGACCCGTGAGGGACTGCTCGGCGCGGTGGCCTTCGCGATGGCCGCCGGTGCGCTGTGCATGGAGTACCTCATCGACGGCGGCGCCTGGTGGCAGGGCCTGCTGCTGGGTCTCGCCGTGGCCGTCAGCGCCACCCTCGGCGACCTGGGCGAATCGATGATCAAGCGGGACCTCGGCATCAAGGACATGGGCACGCTGCTGCCGGGTCACGGCGGCATCATGGACCGGCTGGACTCCCTGCTGCCGACCGCCCCGGTGGTCTGGCTGCTGCTGGCGGCCTTCGTCGGCACGGGCTGATACCGTCCGGGCGGTTACTCTTGAAGGGCGCGCTGCTTCTGCGGCGCGCCTTTCGTCTTACGAGGAGTACCTGCCATGGCCCGCCCTGTTCCGGGAGAGCTCACCTTCGTCACCCCTCGGGGAGCCAAGAAGCCGCCCCGGCACCTTGCCGACATGACCCCGGCCGAGCGCCGCGAGGCGGTCGCCGCGATCGGTGAGAAGCCATTCCGGGCCAAGCAGCTCTCCCAGCACTACTTCGCGCGCTACGCGCACGACCCGGCCGAGTGGACGGACATCCCCGCCGGCTCCCGGGAGAAGCTCCGGAGCGAGCTGCTGCCGGACCTGATGAACGTCCTGCGGCACATCTCGTGCGACGACGACACCACCCGCAAGACCCTGTGGAAGCTGCACGACGGGACGCTCGTCGAGTCCGTGCTGATGCGCTACCCCGACCGGGTCACCATGTGCATCTCCTCGCAGGCCGGCTGCGGCATGAACTGCCCGTTCTGCGCCACCGGCCAGGCCGGGCTCGACCGCAACCTGTCCACCGCCGAGATCGTGCACCAGATCGTCGACGGCATGCGCGCCCTGCGCGACGGCGAGGTCCCGGGCGGACCGGCCCGGCTCTCGAACATCGTCTTCATGGGGATGGGCGAGCCGCTGGCCAACTACAACCGCGTCGTCGGCGCCATCCGCCGGCTCACCGACCCGGAGCCCGACGGCCTGGGCCTGTCGCAGCGCGGCATCACCGTGTCCACCGTGGGCCTGGTTCCGGCCATGCTGCGCTTCGCCGACGAGGGCTTCAAGTGCCGCCTCGCGGTATCGCTGCACGCCCCCGACGACGAGCTGCGCGACACCCTGGTCCCCGTGAACACCCGCTGGAACGTCCGCGAGGTGCTCGGCGCGGCCTGGGAGTACGCGGAGAAGTCCGGCCGCCGGATCTCCATCGAGTACGCCCTGATCCGCGACATCAACGACCAGGCCTGGCGCGGTGACCTGCTGGGCAAGCTGCTCAAGGGCAAGCGCGTCCACGTCAACCTGATCCCGCTGAACCCGACGCCGGGCTCGAAGTGGACCGCCTCGCGGCCCGAGGACGAGAAGGCCTTCGTGGAGGCCATCGCCCGGCACGGCGTCCCCGTGACCGTACGGGACACCCGCGGCCAGGAGATCGACGGCGCGTGCGGCCAGCTGGCCGCTTCGGAGCGCTAGGCCGTCTCTTTCGGATCTTGCCGGGCCCGCGACGCCTGGCACCGCGCCTGGCCGCACTGCCGAGGCGACCACGTACGGCCCAGTACGCGAACGCCCCGACAGCACGCCCAGACACGGCACCAGACGCCGCGGGCTCGGCCGACAAGATACGAAAGAGACGGCCTAGCCTCCGGCTCTGTTCGATCGTATTCGGCCACGGGGTACCCTGTGGCCGAACCAACTTAATATTCCGACAGGGGAGCGCCACAGCGCTGAGAGTGCGGTAACCGTCACCGCAGACCCTCTGAACCTCGCCCCGGTCATTCGGGGTAGGAAGTTCGGTCACCACTCAAGCTGTTGCGCCCTGCCCGGCGACCGCTCCGCAGAGCGCCGGGCAGGGCCGCGTCTTCTCCTGGACATCCCAGGAGGAATTGACCAGTGAGCACCACCAAGAAGATCGCGGGCGCCGCGCTCGCGGCCGCGCTGGGCGTCACCACGCTCAGCGCCTGCGGCGGCGACGCCAAGGACTCGTCCCCGGGCGCCGGCGACGCCCCCGTGTCCAAGACCGTCACCCTCGTCTCGCACGACTCCTTCAACGTGACCGACGCGGTCCTCAAGGAGTTCGAGCAGGAGAGCGGCTACACCGTCAAGAAGCTGAAGTCCGGAGACGCGGGCGCGGCGCTGAACCAGGAGATCCTCACCAAGGGCTCCCCGCGCGGCGACGTCTTCTTCGGCGTCGACAACACCCTGCTCTCGCGCGCCCTCGACAACGGCATCTTCACCCCGTACGAGGCCAAGGGCCTGGGCGAGGTGAAGGCGGAGTACCAGCTCGACAAGGAGCACCGGGTCACGCCGGTCGACTCCGGTGACATCTGCGTCAACTACGACAAGCAGTACTTCGCCGAGAAGAAGATCGCCCCGCCGCAGACGCTGGACGACCTGATCAAGCCGGAGTACAAGGACCTGCTGGTCACCGAGAACGCCGCGACCTCCTCGCCCGGCCTCGGTTTCCTCCTCGCCTCGGTCGGCAAGTACGGCGAAGAGGGCTGGAAGGACTACTGGAGCAAGCTCAAGGCCAACGGCGTCGAGGTCGTCGACGGCTGGGAGCAGGCCTACAACGAGCGGTTCTCCGGCTCGGCGGGCGGCAAGAAGGCCAAGGGCGACCGCCCGCTGGTCGTCTCCTACGCCTCCAGCCCGCCGGTCGAGGTGCTGTACGGCGAGCCGCAGCCGGCCGAGGCCCCCACGGGCGTCTCCACCGGCACGTGCTTCCGCCAGATCGAGTTCGCGGGCCTGCTGAAGGGCGCGAAGAACGAGGCGGGTGGCAAGGCCCTCCTGGACTTCCTGATCAGCAAGAAGTTCCAGGAGGACATGCCGCTCCAGATGTTCGTGAACCCGGTGACGAAGGACGCGGCCCTGCCGGAGCTGTTCACGAAGCACGGTGTGGTGGTCGAGAAGCCCGAGGTCGTGGCTCCCGAGACCATCGCCAAGAACCGTGAGCAGTGGGTCAAGGCATGGTCCTCGCTCGTCGTGAAGTAGGAACGCCGGCGGACCCGGGGGCGGCGTCGGGGGGCGCCGCGCCGGGTTCCGGCCCCGGCCCCCGCGAGGGCGGGCGGGCCACGGCCGTGCGGCTCGGCCTGATGGCCGTGCCCCTCGCCTTCTTCGGGCTGTTCTTCGCCTACCCCGTCGGCGCGATCGTCGGGCGCGGGCTCACGACGGATGCGGGATGGCGGTTCGGCCGGATCGGCGAGGTGCTGGGCCGCTCCGACATCGCCGACGTGCTGTGGTTCACCACCTGGCAGGCGCTCGCCTCCACGGCGCTCACGCTGCTGATCGCGCTCCCCGGCGCCTACGCCTTCGCGCGCTTCGACTTCCCCGGCAAGCAGCTGCTGCGGGCCGTGGTCACCGTGCCGTTCGTCCTGCCGACGGTGGTCGTCGGGACCGCGTTCCTGGCGCTGGTCGGGCGGGGCGGGCTGCTCGACGAGCTGTGGGGCGTCCGGCTCGACACCACCGTGTGGGCCATCCTGCTGGCCCACGTCTTCTTCAACTACGCCGTGGTCGTACGGACCGTGGGCGGGCTCTGGGCGCAGCTCGACCCCCGCCAGGAGGAGGCCGCCCGGGTGCTGGGCGCCGGACGGTTCGCCGCCTGGCGGAGGGTGACACTGCCCGCGCTGGCCCCGTCGGTGGCCGCCGCGTCGCTGATGGTGTTCCTGTTCACCTTCACCTCCTTCGGCGTCGTGCAGATCCTGGGCGGGCCCGCGTACTCCACCCTGGAGGTGGAGGTCTACCGGCAGACCGCGCAGCTGCTGGACCTGCCCACCGCCGCCGTGCTGACGATGGTGCAGTTCGCGGCGGTGGGCCTGATCCTCGGCGTCCACGCCCGGACCGTGCGCAAGCGGGAGACCGCCCTGCGGCTCGTCGATCCCGGGCGGACCGCGCACCCGCCGCGCGGCTGGGCGCAGCGCTCCCTGCTGGGCGGGGTGCTGCTGACGGTGGCCCTGCTGATCGTCCTGCCGCTCGGGGTGCTGGTCGAGCGGTCCTTCGACGCCCCCGGCGGGTACGGCCTCGCCTTCTACCGGGCGCTCCAGGACGAGGGGGCCGGGGGCGGCACCTTCCTGGTGCCGCCGCTGGAGGCGATCGGGAACTCCCTGGAGTACGCGCTGGCCGCCACCGCCATCGCCCTGGTCGTCGGAGGGCTCGCGGCCGCGGCGCTGACCCGCCGCGCGGGCCGCTTGGTGCGGGGCTTCGACGCGCTGCTGATGCTGCCGCTCGGGGTGTCCGCCGTGACGGTGGGCTTCGGCTTCCTGATCACCCTGGACGAGCCGCCGCTGGACCTGCGGACCTCGTGGATCCTGGTGCCGCTGGCGCAGGCGCTGGTCGGCGTGCCGTTCGTCGTACGGACCATGCTGCCGGTGCTGCGGGCCGTGGACGCGCGGTTGCGGGAGGCCGCCGCGGTCCTCGGTGCGTCCCCGCTGCGGGCCTGGCGGGAGGTGGACCTGCCGCTGGTGCGGCGGGCACTGCTGATCGCGGCGGGCTTCGCCTTCGCGGTCTCGCTGGGGGAGTTCGGGGCGACCGTGTTCATCGCACGGCCGGACCAGCCGACGCTTCCGGTGGCCGTGGCGCGGCTGCTGGGGCGGGCCGGCGAGATGAACTACGGGCAGGCGATGGCCCTGAGCACGATCCTGATGCTGGTGTGCGCGGTGTCCCTGCTGGCGCTGGAGCGACTGCGACCCGACAAGACCTCCGGAGAGTTCTGATGACACTGCTTCAGCTGGACGGGGTGTCGGTCCGCTTCGGCGAGCGCGCGGTCGTGGACTCCGTGGACCTCGCGGTCGCCGAGCACGAGACCGTGTGCGTACTGGGACCGAGCGGGAGCGGGAAGTCCACCCTGCTGCGGGTCGTCGCGGGGCTCCAGCGGGTCTCGGCCGGCCGGGTGCTGCTGGACGGCGCCGACCAGGCGGGCGTACCCGTACACCGTCGGGGCGTGGGCCTGATGTTCCAGGACCACCAGCTCTTCCCGCACCGGGACGTCGGCGGGAACGTCGCCTTCGGTCTGCGGATGCGGGGCTCCGGGCGCGACGCGTGCACGGGCCGGGTCGCGGAACTGCTGCAGCTCGTCGGGCTGCCCGGGGCGCAGGGCCGCGCGGTCGCCTCCCTGTCCGGCGGCGAGCAGCAGCGCGTCGCGCTGGCCCGGGCACTGGCGCCGTCGCCGAGGCTGCTGATGCTGGACGAGCCGCTGGGGCAGCTGGACCGAGGGTTGCGGGAGCGTCTCGTGGTGGAGCTGCAGGGGCTGTTCTCCCGGCTCGGGACGACGGTGCTCGCCGTCACGCACGACCAGGGGGAGGCGTTCGCGCTGGCCGACCGCGTCGTGGTGATGCGGGACGGGCGGATCGCGCAGGCGGGCACTCCGCTGGAGGTGTGGCAGCGGCCCGCCTCGGAGTTCGTGGCGCGCTTCCTCGGGTTCGACAACGTGGTGCCGGCGACGGTGTCCGCGGGCGTCGCCGCCACCCCCTGGGGCAAGGTGCCGGTCCCGGACGGCACGCCGGAGGGGGAGCGGCAGGTCCTGATCCGCCCGGCCGGGGTCCTGCTGACGGACGACGGCCTGCGGTGCGCGGTCGAGTCCCGCACCTTCCGGGGCACCCACGTCGCGCTGCTGCTGCGCCCGGAGGCGGGGCCGGCCCTGGAGGCGGAGTGCGGCCTCGCCGGGGCCCCCGCGGTGGGCGACCGCGTCACGGTGGCCTTCGCCCCGGACGAGGTGGTCGTCCTGCCGGCGGCCTGACCGGGCGCCGCCGGCCGGCGCCCTCCCCGGGGCGGGCCTCAGGGGCGGATGCCGTCGCAGGCGATCGGCAGGTGCCGGGGTCCGCGCAGGACCGCGTTCTGCCGGTACGGGGGCGGGTCCTGGAGCAGCCGCGGGTTCTCCAGCCTGCGGGCCAGCTCGCTCAGGGCCAGCTGGGCCTCCTGCCGGGCCAGCGGGGCTCCGAAGCAGCTGTGGATGCCGCTGCCGAGGCCGAGGTGCTGGATGTCCTTGCGGTCCGGGTCGAAGCGGTCCGGGTCCGGGAACCGCTTCGGGTCGCGGTTGCCGGAGGCCAGGATCAGCCACAGGGACGCGCCCTTGGGGATGGAGACGCCGGCCACCTCGATGTCCGCGAGGGTGGTGCGGTGCGGGATCAGCTGCACCGGGGGCTCGAAGCGCAGCAGCTCCTCCACGATGGGGACGGACAGGGCCGGGTCCTCGCGCAGCCGGGCCAGCACGTCCGGGTGCCGCAGCAGGGTCAGCATGCCGTTGGTGATGAGGTTGACCGTGGTCTCGTGGCCCGCGATCAGCAGGAGAGCCGAGGTGCTGAGCGCCTCCATCGTGGTCATGGACCCGTCCGGGCCGTCCGCGGTCGCCAGCTGGGACAGCATGTCGTCGCCCGGGTTCTTGCGGCGTTCCTCGATCAGCCCGGCCAGGTACATGCCGAGCTCCATCCGGGCGTCCGTCGAGCTCTTGCCGCGCTCGGAGGGGTCCGCGTCCGGGTCGGGGTCCAGGCTCGCGGCGATCGCCTCCGCCCAGACGTGGAACCGAGGCTCGTCCTCGTGCGGCACCCCCAGCAGCCGGCAGATGACGGACACCGGGAACGGGTAGGCGAACTGGTCGACCAGGTCCACGTGGTCGAACGAGCCGGTGGCGGCGATGCGGTCGATCAGGCCGTTGACGAGCCCGTCGAGCTCCCCGCGCATGTCGTGGACCTTGTGCGGGGAGTGCGGCGGGCCGAACGGCCGGTTCGTCATGCGCCGCAGCCGGTCGTGGTCCGGCGGGTCGAGCTTGAGGAAGGACGGGGGCAGCGCCGTCTCCTCCTCCGACCCCTGCCCCAGCGGGTCGTCGCCGCCCGTCTGCTTCAGGTTGCGGGAGTCGGAGCTGATGCGGGGGTCGTGCAGGAGGCTCTGGATCTCGTAGTACGTGCTGATCACGTACGGGCCGTCCCCCTCGTGGGACACCGGCGTCTTGCGGAGCTCCTCGTACAGCGGGTACGGATCGGCGCGGTGCGCGTAGTCGATGATCTCCCGCAGGATGGCTTGGCTCATGACAGGTCCTCGTGTGTCCTCGGAGGAAGGGCGCGCCGGGGTCAGTGGTGCGCGGGGATGAACGTCATCTTCCGGTCGGCCGGCGAGTAGCCGCTGAGGGTGATGGTCGGCCCGTGGGTGGGCACGGAGGGGTCCGGGAAGTCCGCGGACATCGGCTTGTGCCCCTCGGGCCTGCGGTCCATGGTCTCGAACGGGACCGGGAACGGGGCCCCCGACTCGATCTGCTGCTGGTAGAACGGCAGCCAGCGGCAGTTGTCGAAGGTCACCGCGGCGATCACGCGCCCCTGGTAGCCGTACACGGCGGCGAACCGGCGCTCCTCGCGGGAACCCTGCGTGATCATGATCTCGGTGCCCATCGGCGGCACCCCGACGGACTTGATGTTCACGCCGAACTGCGACGACCAGAACCCCGGCACCCACAGGTGCGGGAGGCGGTCGGCGCTCGCGCTGAGCATGTTGTGCGCGGCCGTCTCGGCCTGGGCGACGGCGTTGCCCCAGTGCTCCAGGGACAGGAACTGGTACCCGAAGAGCGCGTGCGGGGAGCGTGCCACGTCACCCGCCACGAAGATGTCGTCGGTGACGATGCCCCGCACGTCGAAGGCGCGGCAGCCCGCGTCGCAGGCGATGCCCCGGGGGCCGGCGCCGAGGCCCGAGCCGGACAGCCATTCGGTGTTGCGCTGGGCGCCGAGCGAGACCACCACCACGTCGGCCTCGATCGTCTCGCCGTCCGAGAGGTGGGCGGCGCGGACCCGCCCGGAGGGGTCGCCCTCCAGACCGGTCACCATGACCCCGGTGCGCAGGTCGACGCCGTTGTCGCGGTGCATCCCGGCCGCGACCTCGCCGATGACGCCGCCGAGCGCGCCGACCAGGGGTGCGGCGCCCCGCTCGGCGACGGTGACGGGCAGACCGCGCTCCCGGCAGGCGGACGCGATCTCGGAGCCGGTGAAGCCGGCCCCGATGACCAGGACCCGGCGGGGACCGGCCGACAGGGCACGTTCCAGGCCGGTTCCGTCGTCACGGGTGCGCAGCACGAAGACGCCGTCGAGCGCGCCCTCCTCCTCGTTCGGCCAGGGCCGCGCGCGCACACCGGTGGCGATCAGCAGCCGGTCGTACTCCACCTCGTCGCCGTTGCCGAGCCTGACCCGGCGCGCCGCCATGTCCAGGCCGGTGGCCGGGACCCCGAGCCGCCACTCGGCGTCGATCTCCCGGCGGCGGGGGAGCGCGGTGTGCTCCGCGGTCGCCTTGCCGAGGAGGACCTGCTTGGACAACGGGGGCCGGTCGTACGGCTCGTACGGCTCATCGCCGATCATCGTCAGGGAGCCGGTGAAGCCCCTCTCCCGCATGGTCTCGGCGGCCCGCAGGCCGGCGAGGGAGGCGCCGACGACCACGATACGGCCGTCGCGCCTGAGGTGTTCGAGGGTTCCGTCACCGCTCACCGTGCGCCTCCGGAGACCGGCACGCGGGCGTCCGCGGCGTCCTCGGCGTCATCGGCGTCCGCCTCGACGAGGATCGCCCCGACCGGGCAGGCGGCCACGGCGCGCGCGACGTCCTCGCGGTACGCGGCCGACGCCTCCGGGTCGTACAACAGCGACTCCTCGCCGTGCATGGCGAACACGTCGGGGGCGAGGAACGCGCACTGGGCGTATCCCTGGCAGCGGTTGAGGTCGACGACGAGCCTCATGAGTCATCAGCCCTTCCGTGGCCCGATTCCCCGAGTGATCTCTCCCCCTCAGCATGCGCGAGGGCGACGGAGCGCGCTACCGGATGCCGACCCGCACGATGTACAGGCCCACGACCAGGGCCCACGCCGGAAGGATCAGCTCGGACCAGGGGACCCCGGAGCCGACGACGAGCAGCACCAGGCCCGTGACGTAGCCCAGCAGCGCCAGCGGGCGCGGGAAGATCCCGAGGCGGCGGCCGATCGTCGAGGTGGCGAAGACGAACACGGCCGCCATGCGCATCGCGTACGTCGTCAGGACCGTGTACGCGTAGTGGCGGCCGAACTCGGTGTCGGTGCCGTCCGCGAGCACGGTGCCCGCCGCCGCGGCGGCGACGAACAGCGTGGCGACGAAGACGATGCCGCTGCCGAGGAAGACCGTGGAGACGAAGCGGTCCTCGGCCTCGCCGGCGTGCGCGCGCAGGGCGCCCATGAACCACAGGAAGAAGATCCCGGCGAACGGAACGATCTCCAGGGCGGTCCGCACCGCCCAGCGGTCCCCGGGAGCGACGGCCGCGTCGGCGCCGTCGGCCGACGGGATCGCGATCCGCATCAGGACGATCGCCGCTCCGAGCAGCACCGCGAAGGCGATGCCGGCCGCCCCGGCGGCGCCGGGCGTGCGCAGCCGCGCGCTGGTGGTCTCCATGGACCCCTCGCTCTCTCCCCCGTCCAGCAAGCGGCAGCGGCCGCGGGGCCGCCACCAGGGGAGGCCGCACGGGTGAGAGGGCGATCGGGGACCGCGGCTACGCGACCGCCGCCGGGACCGGCGGCTCGACCTCCTCCTCGGCACCCTCGTGCTTGCCGTACCAGGCGACCGCCACCGCGCCCGTCACCGCCAGGACGAAGCCGAGGACGGCCAGCCAGCCCAGGCCCGGCCGGGAGGCGTCGCCGAGCCAGAGCACCCCGATCGCGCCCGGCAGGACGGTCTCGCCGACGACCAGGGCGGCGGTCGCGCCGTTCACCGAGCCGATCTGCAGGGCGACCGTGTGCAGGTACATCCCGCCGAAGCCCGCCGCCAGGATGGCGTAGAGGGCTGGGTCGGAGAGCAGGGTGCCCAGGTCGAAGGGGTCGATCCCGTCCAGGATGCGGACGCCGACGCCGAGCGCGCCGAAGCCGAGGCCCGACAGCAGACCGGCCAGGATCGCGGCCCCGCCGCCGAGGAGGCGTACGGCGACGGTGCCGCCCACCATCAGCACCAGGGTGATCCCCAGCAGCCACCAGTGCGTGGACATCGGCGCGTGGTGGCCGCCCTCGTGGCCGGCCGCCGTCGCCAGCAGCACCAGCGCCGCGCAGACGACGCCGATCGAGGTCCACTCCTTGCGGGTCAGCCGGATGCCGAGCATCTTCACGCTCAGCACGGCGGTGACCACCAGGTTGGCGCTGATCACCGTCTGGGAGAGGAACAGGGGGAGCATGCGCGCCGCCAGCGCGCCCAGCCCGAAGCCCACGAAGTCCAGGATGGTGCCGACGATGAACTCCCAGGTCATCGCGGCCTTCGCGGTGGACGAAAGATTCGGTCCGCCGTGCGCGGTCACCCCGGCCGAGGCCGGGGACATCCGGGCGGCGCGGCGCGATCCGACGGCTTGCAGGACGGATCCCGTGCCGTAGCAGATGGACGCCGCGACAGCGGTCAGCAGGCCTATGAGCACCCGAAGGCTCCGTTCACGTCTGGCAGGTTTTGCGGTACCACTGCCAGACGTGAGAACGGGCCCGGAAGTTGCCTCCGGACGTCAGCGCATTGACGCGAGCGGACGTCAGTGCATCGACGCGAGCGCCGCCGGGACCTCGTCGACCGAGTCGACCAGCGCGATCCGGGACTCCATCGAACGGCCGCGCGCGAGGGCCCGGAGCAGCGGCCACACCGGGAGGTGCTCCGTCCAGTGCTCCCGGTCGACCAGGACCATCGGGGTCGGCTCGCCCCGCGACGCGTAGTAGTTGGGCGTCGCGTTGTCGAAGACCTCCTGCACGGTGCCCGCGGCGCCCGGCAGGAAGACCACGCCCGCGGTGGAACGGGCCAGCAGACCGTCCTCCCGGGTGGCGTTCGCGAAGTACTTCGCGACGTGCCCGGCGAACGGGTTCGGCGGCTCGTGCCCGTAGAACCAGGTGGGGATGCCCACCGAGTCGCCCCCGCCGGGCCAGCGGTCCCGTACGGCGAAGGCCGCCCCGGCCCAGTCGGAGACCGACGGGAGGAAGGACGGGGCCTTCGCCAGCATCTCCAGGGCCTCCGGGAGCGCCTCGTCCGGCGCCGGGGCCAGGTACGCGCCCAGGTTCGCGGCCTCCATCGCGCCGGGGCCGCCGCCGGTGGCCACCGTGAGTCCGGAGCGGGCCAGCGTCCGGCCGAGCTCCGCGGCGCCGCGGTAGTCCGTACCGCCGCGGGACATCGCGTGGCCGCCCATGACGCCCACGACCCGGGCACCCGCGAGGTGCTCGTCGAGGGCGTCGGAGACCGCGTCGTCGTGGATCGAACGCAGCATCGAGGAGAAGACGTCGCCGTCCGCCTTGGTCTCCTGGAACCACTCGTACGCCAGGGCGTCCGGGGTGGCCTCGTAGCCGGAGGGCAGACCGGCGAACAGCTCGTCCGGCGTGTAGAGCAGCCCCCGGTAGGGGTTGAACGGCAGGTCCGGGACGGGCGGGTAGACCAGGGCCCCGTCGGAGCGGACCTTCGCCGACGCGTCCGGCTCCATCGCGCAGCCCAGGAACACGGCCGCCGAGGTGTCGGCGGCCAGCAGGGCGAACGTCCGCTCCAGCAGGTTGACGGACTGGATCCGGTAGCCGCTCAGCGAGCCCCGGGCGGCGACCCGGTCGAATTCGTCGAGCGTCTCGATCTCGATGTCTGCGTTGACCATTCGGCCCACACTAAGGGCTGCCCGCGTCAGCGGGTCAATGCCATCGACGTCAGCTGCGCCACACCCCAGCTGAGCGGAAGGCAGACGGCCACCAGGGCCGTGGCCCGCAAACTCGCCGCCGTGCGCAGGACCTTGGCGGGAGCGCCGAGGTCGAGCAGGGCCTCGCGGCCGGCGCCGCGGGACTGGCGGGCCTCCACCGCCGATGTGAGAAGGGTCGCGGTGGCGCACAGGGCGACCAGCGCCGCGGCCGGTCCGGTCAGCGGGCCGAGCGGGACCAGCAGCCCGCCGCGGTCGCGCAGGGCAAGCGCCGTCAGCGCGCCCGCCGCGACCGCGCACAGCACGCCCAGCGGCGGCCCGAGCCGGGGGGCCTCCTGCTGCAGCGCCCGTCCGGCCAGCAGCCGCAGCGCGCCCGGGCGCACGGCCTGCACCAGCGTGCCGCAGGCGTAGGCCAGACCGGGCCCCGCGAGGGCGAGCCCGACCACGGTCAGCGACCAGCCGGCCAGCATCCCGGGGCCGCCGCGGCCCGCGTACGCCTGGGTGGCGAGCCCGCACGCGGTGAGGGTGATGCCCCAGGGCAGCCCGGTCTGCGGGGCCAGCGGGGTGTGCGGGCGCAGCAGGACGGCGGTGGCGGCCGAGGCCGCGAGCGGCACCAGGGCCAGCAGGGTCAGGGCGGCGGCGACGGGCAGCGGCTGGTCGGCGTGGAGCAGCCGGGCCCCGGCGCCGTCGAAGGGCAGCCCGGCCAGGTCCCCGCGCAGGTGGAGGAAGACCGCCAGGGCGAGGGCGCTGCCCAGGGTGCACGAGACGGCGGTGGAGATCGTCGCGACCAGGGTGAGCCGTACGGGCCCCAGCCCGGCGGCGTCCAGCCCCTGACGGGGCCGGGTCGCCGGGTCGGTACGGGCCACGGCGACGGCGAACTGGACGGTGGCGGCCAGCGGGATCAGGGCCCACAGCAGCCGGGGGAACGATCCGGCGGGCCGGACCAGGGCCTCGGCGAGGACGTAGAGCAGCAGGAACCCGGTGCAGGCCGCGGCGGCGGCGACCAGCAGCCGGCGCAGCTGGACGAGCGGCCGGGAGCCACGGGCTAGGCGGAGAGCGAGCACGCGGCCTGGTCCTCCGTGGTGTCGGCGGCGGGGGAGCCGGGGGCGTCGGGAGCGGCAGCGGCGGCCCGCGCGGCGGCGTCGGCCGCCTCGGCGGCCGCGGCGGGCCGGCCGTCGAGGAGGGCCAGGCGGCGGTCGGCGGCGGCCGCGGTCTCCTCGTCGTGGGTGGCCAGCAGCACGGTGATCTCGTGGGACCGGGCGGCGGTGGTCAGCGTACGGAGCAGCAGGGTCCGCTCGGCCCGGTGCAGCGGAGCGGTCGGCTCGTCGGCGAACAGCACGGCGGGCTCGTTGACCAGGGCCCGGGCCAGGGCGACGCGCTGGCACTCGGCCCGGGTGAGGGCGGAGGGCCGCTTGCGGGCGAAGGCCCCGATGTCGAGGCGCTCCAGCCAGGCGCAGGCCGCGTGCTTGGCGGTGCGGTGGGAGGCTCCGGCGAGCAGCAGCGGCAGGGCCGCGTTCTCCCAGACCTTCAGCTCGGGCAGCAGTCCGGGCTCCGGCCCGATCCAGCCGAACCGGTCGCGGCGCAGCCGCTCGCGGGCCGCGTCGCCCAGGGTGTGGACGGGGACGCTGTTGAACCAGACCTCGCCCTGTTCGGGCGGCAGCTGTCCGGAGAGGCAGCGCAGCAGCGTGGTCTTCCCGCTGCCGCGGGGGCCGGTCACGGCCAGGATCTCGCCCTGGCCGACTCCGACGGAGACGCCGATGAGGCCGGGGGAGCCGCTGTGGGAGTAGTGCAGGGAGCGTGCCCAGAGCACATCGTTGTCCGGTGGGGCCACCACCATGGCGTACACCTCTTCGGTTCGACTGCGGATCGGGACTGGACCAGCCCGGCTCCCCCGGACGGGGGAACGAAGTCGGAGGCCGATCGGTCACTGGCGCCGTAGAGAGATGTAAAGAGATGAACGTCTTGTCGGCCGACAGCACACGGCCCGGACCCCTCCGTTCTCACTCGAACGGAGGGGTCCGGGCCGTGTGGCCGGACGTTTTTAGAGCTTGGTCCAGGCCTCGGTGAGCACCGAGCGCAGGATGCCTTCGATCTCGTCGAAGGTGCCCTGGTCCGCGATCAGCGGCGGGGCCAGCTGGATGACCGGGTCACCGCGGTCGTCGGCCCGGCAGTACAGGCCGTTCTCGAAGAGCGCCTTGGAGAGGAAGCCGTAGAGCACGCGCTCCGTCTCCTCGTCCGTGAAGGACTCCTTGGTGTTCTTGTCCTTGACGAGCTCGATGCCGTAGAAGTAGCCGTTGCCGCGGACGTCGCCGACGATCGGCAGGTCGTGCAGCTTCTTCAGCGTCGAGAAGAAGGCGTCCTCGTTGTCCAGCACGTGCTGGTTGAGGCCTTCCTTGTCGAAGATGTCGAGGTTGGCCAGTGCGACGGCCGAGGAGACCGGGTGGCCGCCGAAGGTGTAGCCGTGCAGGAAGGTGTTGTCGCCCTTGTAGAACGGCTCCGCGAGTCGGTCCGAGATGATGCAGGCGCCGATCGGGGAGTAGCCCGAGGTCATGCCCTTGGCACAGGTGATCATGTCCGGGACGTAGTCGAACTTGTCGCAGGCGAACATGGTGCCGAGGCGGCCGAAGGCGCAGATCGTCTCGTCGGAGACGAGCAGCACGTCGTACTCGTCGCAGATCTCACGGACCCGCTGGAAGTAGCCGGGCGGCGGCGGGAAGCAGCCGCCGGCGTTCTGCACCGGCTCCAGGAAGACGGCGGCGACGGTGTCGGCGCCCTCGAAGAGGATCTCCTGCTCGATCTGGTCGGCGCACCAGCGGCCGTAGGCCTCGGGGTCGTCGCCGTAGATCGGGGCGCGGTAGATGTTGGTGTTGACCACCTTGTGCGCGCCGGGGACCAGCGGCTCGAAGGGAGCCTTCAGGGCCGGCAGACCCGTGATGGACAGGGCGCCCTGCGGGGTGCCGTGGTAGGCGACCGCACGCGAGATGACCTTGTACTTGGTGTGCTTGCCCTGAAGCTTGAAGTACTGCTTCGCGAGCTTCCACGCGGTTTCCACGGCCTCGCCGCCGCCGGTGGTGAAGAAGACCTTGTTCAGGTCGCCCGGTGCGTAGTGCGCGAGGCGCTCGGCGAGCTCCACGGCCTTGGGGTGCGCGTACGACCAGATGGGGAAGAACGCGAGTTCCTGGGCCTGCTTGTAGGCGACCTCGGCCAGCTCCTTGCGGCCGTGACCGGCGTTGACCACGAACAGTCCGGCGAGACCGTCGAGGTAGCGCTTGCCCTTGTCGTCCCAGATGTACGTGCCCTCACCGCGGACGATGGTGGGGACGGGTGCGTTCTCGTAGGACGACATGCGGGTGAAGTGCATCCACAGGTGGTCGTACGCGGTCTTGGAGAGGTCCTGGCTCACGGTTATCGGGTTCCCCACATGTAGGTCTGCTTCTTCAGCTTCAGGTAAACGAAGCTTTCGGTTGATCGCACGCCGGGGAGCGCGCGGATCTTCTTGTTGATCGTCTCGAGCAGGTGGTCGTCGTCCTCGCAGACGATCTCCACCATCAGGTCGAACGATCCCGCGGTCATCACCACGTATTCGCACTCGGCCATCGCCGCCAGGGCGTCGGCCACGGGGTCGAGGTCTCCCTCGACGTTGATCCCGACCATCGCCTGGCGCCGGAGCCCCACGGTGAGCGGGTCGGTGACGGCGACGATCTGCATGACGCCCTGGTCGAGCAGCTTCTGCACGCGCTGGCGCACAGCCGCCTCCGACAGGCCGACGGCCTTGCCGATCGCTGCGTAGGGACGGCGACCGTCCTCCTGCAGTTGCTCGATGATCGCCAGGGACACAGCATCGACCGAAGGGGACGGTTGTCTGTTCCTGGAATCTGCGCTTCGACTGACCACGACCTCACTGTGCACGAGGAGTCGTCTGTTCCGCAAGACGGAACCGATGAAATCCGTTGTTTGGAAGCGCGTATCTCACTGATTTCGTAGTTCGTGGCCTGCGGGCCTGTCGAAAGCCTCCGCCGAGGAGCTAGGCTGGGGATTCGTCTCAATCGTTGGACATGTGATCAGGAGTGTGGCTGTAGTGACCACCGAACTGCGTCGTCTGCGCAACTACATCGGCGGGGAGTTCCAGGACGCCGCCGACGGGCGGACCACCGAGGTGGTCAACCCCGCCACCGGCGAGGCGTACGCCACGGCCCCGCTCTCGGGCCAGGCCGACGTCGATGCGGCCATGGCCGCCGCCGCGGCCGCCTTCCCGGGCTGGCGCGACACCACCCCCTCGGAGCGGCAGAAGGCGCTGCTGAAGATCGCGGACGCCTTCGAGGCGCGCGCGGACGAGCTCGTCGCCGCCGAGTCGGAGAACACCGGCAAGCCGCTGGGCCTCACGGCCAGCGAGGAGCTGCCGCCGATGGTGGACCAGATCCGCTTCTTCGCCGGCGCCGCCCGCCTGCTCGAAGGCCGCTCGGCCGGCGAGTACATGGAGGGGATGACCTCGATCATCCGCCGCGAGCCGGTCGGCGTCTGCGCCCAGGTCGCGCCGTGGAACTACCCGATGATGATGGCCGTGTGGAAGTTCGCCCCGGCCATCGCCGCGGGCAACACCGTGGTCCTCAAGCCGTCGGACACCACCCCGGCCTCCACCGTCCTGATGGCGGAGATCATCGACTCGGTGCTGCCCAAGGGCGTGTTCAACGTCGTCTGCGGCGACCGCGAGACCGGCCGGGCCATGGTCGAGCACCGCACCCCGGCGATGGCCTCCATCACCGGTTCCGTGCGCGCGGGCATGCAGGTCGCGGAGAGCGCCTCGAAGGACGTCAAGCGCGTCCACCTGGAGCTGGGCGGCAAGGCCCCCGCCGTGGTCTTCGCGGACGCCGACATCGCCAAGGCCGTGGAGGACATCGCGGTCGCCGGCTACTTCAATGCGGGCCAGGACTGTACCGCCGCCTGTCGCGTGCTCGTGCACGAGTCGATCCACGACGAGTTCGTGACCGCGCTGGCCAAGGCCGCCGCCGACACCAAGACCGGTCAGCCGGACGACGAGGACGTGCTGTACGGCGCGCTGAACAACCCGAACCAGCTGAAGCAGGTCGCGGGCTTCATCGAGCGCCTCCCCGCCCACGCCAAGGTCGAGGCGGGCGGCCACCAGGTCGGCGAGAAGGGCTACTTCTACGCCCCGACCGTGGTCTCCGGCCTCAAGCAGGACGACGAGATCATCCAGCACGAGGTCTTCGGCCCCGTCATCACCGTCCAGTCCTTCACCGACGAGGCGCAGGCCGTGGAGTACGCGAACGGCGTCGAGTTCGCCCTCGCCTCCTCCGTGTGGACCAAGGACCACGGCCGCGCGATGCGGATGTCCAAGAACCTCGACTTCGGCTGCGTGTGGATCAACACCCACATCCCGCTCGTCGCCGAGATGCCGCACGGCGGCTTCAAGAAGTCCGGCTACGGCAAGGACCTCTCCGCGTACGGCTTCGAGGACTACACGCGCATCAAGCACGTGATGACCTCGCTCGACGGCTGATCGGCCGCATCGGTCACAGCACAGCGTTGATGGGGCGGGCAGTAGACACCATGTCTATTGTCCGCCCCCTCGCGTTCCCCGAGGCTTTGCCCATGCCTGAACTCGCCTTCTCCCGCCGCGCGGCGCTGCGCGGCCTCGGTGCCACGGGTCTGCTGGCCGCCCTCGCCGGCTGCGGTGTGCCCGCCGCCTACGTCCCCGAGGGGCGGCGGGAGGGTCCCGACCGGTCCGAGCGGGACCAGAGCGTGGCGTTCTCCAACTGGCCGCTCTACATCGACACCGACGAGGAGGACGAGACGCGCCGTCCGACCCTGGAGGCGTTCTCGGAGCAGTCGGGCATCGAGGTCCGGTACACCGAGGAGATCAACGACAACGACGAGTTCTTCGGCAAGATCAGCCCGGCCCTCATGAACCGCCAGGAGACCGGCCACGACCTCGTCGTGGTCAGCGACTGGATGGCCGCCCGCTTCGTCCACCTGGGCTGGGCCCAGAAGATGGACCGCTCGGCCCAGCCCAACGTGGCCCGGCACCTCGACCCGCAGCTGCGTTCCCCCGCCTTCGACGACGGCCGGCTGCACACCGTCCCCTGGCAGTCGGGGATCACCGGCATCGCCTACAACCGCAGGGCGCTGGGCCGGGAGATCAAGTCCGTCCAGGACCTGTGGCAGCCCGACCTCGCGGGGAAGGTCACCCTCTTCTCCGGCCTCGACGAGTCCTTCGCCCTGCTCATGCAGGGCAACGGCGTGGACGTCACGGCCTGGACCGAGACCGACTTCCACCGGATGTGCGACCAGGTCCAGGCCATGGTGCGCAAGCGGCACATCCGCCGCTTCACCGGCAACGACTACACCTCCGACCTCAGCAAGGGCGACGTGCTCGCCTGTCAGGCCTACTCCGGCGACGCCATCCAGCTCCAGGCGGACAACCCCGACATCGAGTTCGTGGTCCCCGAGGAGGGGGCCGAACTGTGGGCGGAGAGCCTGCTCGTCCCCAACCTGGCCCGGCACAAGGCCAACGCCGAGGCGCTGATCGACTACTACTACTCCCCGGAGGTGGCCGCGGAGCTCGCCGCCTCGGTCAACTACGTCTGCCCGGTTCCGGCCGCCCGCGAGGTCCTGGCGGGTTCGGACGACGAGGAGACCGCGGCCCTGGCCGAGAACCCGCTCATCTTCCCCGACGACGAGATGCGGGAACGCCTGGTCGTGGCCCGGGACATCTCCTCCGCCGAGCGCCGCTCCCTCGCCAAGCGCTGGAACGCGATCGTCGGGCTCTGAGAGGTCGGCAGAAGTGGGCTGAACATGTTCAGAAATTTGGCTGAACGTGTTCAGAAACGCGGGTAGGCTTCCTTCCATGAGCGAGAGAAGCGCCCTTCAGCGGCGTATCCGTGCCTGGCTTCTGCTGTTCCTCGTGTGTCTCGTCCTCAGCGGACTCACCGCCTTCCCCCTCGTCAGCGAGCTCCGCCTCGGGAACTCCCTGCTGGACAACGTGTGGCTGCGACGGGTGGGCGACGGGCTGGAGCGGGCCGACGCCGAGTACCCCTTCCTCCTCTACGGCACCGACTGGCTCGCCTTCGCCCACCTCGTCATCGCCGTCTTCTTCTACGGGGTCTACCGCGACCCCGTCCGCAACATCTGGATCGTCGAGGCCGGCATGATCGCCTGCGCCGGCGTCGTCCCGCTGGCCCTGATCTGCGGCCCGATCCGCGGCATCCCCTTCTGGTGGTCGCTCATCGACATCTCCTTCGGCGTCTTCGGGGTGATCCCCCTGCTGATCCTGCGCCGGGCGATCAAGCGGCTGGAGGCCGCGCCGGCACCCGATCCGGCGGCGCCCGAGCGGGCGGCCACTTCGCGGGCGGCGGCCGTCTGACCGGCGCCGCCCGCCCCGGCGGCTATCCGGCGAAGGCCGCCATCACGATGCCGAGGGCCACCGGGTTCATCTCCTGGCCCTTGGCGTCCGTGGAGTTCACCGAGTACACCAGGGTCCGGGACAGGTCCCGGGTCCCGCCGATCGCGGTGTTGTATCCATAGCGGCCGCCCGTCTTGCCCCAGGCCACCGTGCCGCCGGGCAGCACGAACCGCTTCAGGCCGGCGGTCTGGTCGGCCGCGGCCCCGGTGACGAAGTCCGCCACCCCGGGCACGGTGAACATCTCCTCCAGCTGTGCGGCGGGCACGATGCGGCCGCCGAACAGCGCCAGGGTGAAACGCTCCAGGTCGGCTGTGGTCGATATGAGGTCCCCGGCCGCCCACTCCCGCGAGGAGCCCCATTCGGTCACGTCGACCAGACGGGTCCCCCCTCCCGCCTTCGGCACCTCCTGGTAGCCGCGGTGGTGCGGACCCGGTACGCGGATCTGCCTGCGGGTCGGCAGAGAGGTGTCGCGCAGGCCGAGCGGCCCCAGGATCCGGCTCGTCAGGGCCCGCTCGTACGAGGCCCCCGTCACCTTCTCGATCAGCACCCCCAGGACCGTGTAGTCGATGTTGAGGTAGTGCTGCCGGGTCCCCGGGTCGAACTCGGGCCCCTTGGCCACCGCGTTGGCGATCAGGGCGCGGGGGTCGTCGACGTCGAACCGGTGCGCGTAGGCATCGGCGAAGGTGTCGCCCGGGCCGTCGGCCGGACGGATGCCGCTCGTGTAGTTCAGCAACTGCCGTACGGTGACGGGCTTGAAGGCCGGCGGCAGCAGTCCCGGAAGGTACTCCTGCACCGGCCGGTCCAGCTCCACCCGTCCCTCGGCGGCCAGTTGGAGCACGACCGCCGCGGTGAAGGTCTTGGTCACCGACCCGGCCCGGAACCGGCCCTGCTCCAGCGCCGTGCGTCCGGAGTGGACGTCCGCGACCCCCGAACTGCCCCGCCAACTCCCGCCCGTACCGCCCACGCGGACCAGTGCGGCGGTGGCGTCCCCGTGCTCCGGGCCCAGGCCGGCGATCGCCCGCGCCAGCGCCGCCGCGGCGGGCGGCGTCGCACCCGTCCGCCCGGGGCCGGCGGCGGACGTCGCGGCGGGATCCCGCTCCGGGCCCGGAGCGGCGTGGGCCGCGGCCGGGCCGGACGCGACGCCCAGGACCAGAGCGGCGGCGATCAGTGTGCGCGTACGGGCGTTCATGACGGGCTCCCCCTGTGAGATCCGCGGGACGCTCTCGCCCCGACGATCTCCATGCTCCCGGCCGGACGGGTATGCGCGGATCACCCCGCAGAGGGGTCTTTCCCGGTACGACTACTCACCGGCCAGAGGGAGCCGACACGCCGTCCCTCACTCCCGGGAGGGAGAAACCCCAGAGGGACAAACCTCAGCGGAAGGGCCCCTGAAGCACACCCCGGCCGCAGCCGTGGTCCCCGCCGCGATCTCCGCGTTCGACGGCCCCCGCCCGAGGTGCAGCAGCGTCTCGCGCTCCCGCGCCGTCAGCACCTTCAGCGTCTCCAGCCGGTCCGGCGACGGCGCCGGACGCACCGTCGCCGCCGTGCGCCCGTCACCGGCCGGACTCGGCCCGTACGCTCGCCAGCGCGTCCAACCGGTTGGTGGTGATCGCGTCGACCCCCGCCGCCACGAGCGCCTTCATCGTGCGCCTGGTGTCCGCGGTCCAGGCGGAGACGAGCAAACCGTCCCGGTGGAGGGCGTGCACCAGTTCCCGGCTCACCAGACCGAACCGGTAGTTGAGCCAGCGCGGCGCCACGGCGTCGATCAGCACGCGCCGCGGCGGCGACAGGGTGGTCCAGGTCAGCGCGATCTCCGCGCCCGGATCGGCGGCGCGGACCGCCAGCATGCTGCGGGGCCCCGCGCAGTAGTACGTCCGGTCCCGCGCCCCGCACGCGCGTACCAGGTCCACGACGGTGCGTACCGCCTCCGGGGAGGCGCCGGGCAGGTCGATCATCACCCGGCCCGCGCCCGCCGCCATCAGCGCCTCGCGCAGGGTGGGGACCCCGCCCTCCGAGAGCTCCGCGAGCTGCGGGGCCGTGACGGCGTCGAGCCGCACGTCGTGGCCCCACAGTCGCCGGAGCGTCTCGTCGTGGAGCAGGACCGGCACCCCGTCGCGGGTCAGCCGTACGTCGACCTCGACCGCGTCCGCCCCGCGGGCGAAGGCGGAGCGGATCGACGGAAGGGTGTTCTCACGGACACGGTAGGGATCGCCGCGGTGGCCGACGGCAGTCAGGGTGCGCATGGCCCCATTCTCAACGGGACTTCAGCGCGCGAGCCAGCCGTCCGTGTACGTGTCGATCTCCGCGGCGAGCTTCGCCTTGCCCGCCGGGTCCAGGAACGAGGCCTCGACGGCGTTCTTCGCGAGCTGCGCGAGACCGCGCTCGTCGAGGTCGAGGAGGCGGGCGGCCACCGCGTACTCGTTGTTGAGGTCGGAGCCGAACATGGGCGGGTCGTCGCTGTTGATCGTGACGAGCACGCCCGCCGCGACCATTTCCTTGACCGGGTGGAGGTCGAGGTCGGTCACCGCGCGGGTGGCGATGTTCGAGGTCGGGCAGACCTCCAGCGCGATCCGGTGCTCGGCGAGGTAGGCGAGGAGCTCGGGGTCCTGGGCGGCGCTGGTGCCGTGGCCGATGCGCTCCGCGCCCAGCTCACGGATGGCGTCCCACACGGTCTCCGGGCCGGTGGTCTCGCCGGCGTGCGGGACGCTGTGCAGGCCGGCGGCGCGCGCCCGGTCGAAGTACGGCTTGAACTGCGGGCGCGGGACGCCGATCTCGGGGCCGCCGAGGCCGAAGGAGACCAGGCCCTCGGGGCGCAGGTCGACGGCGAGGCGCGCGGTCTCGGCGGCGGCCTCCAGGCCGGCCTCGCCGGGGATGTCGAAGCACCAGCGCAGGATGACGCCGAGCTCGGCCTCGGCCGCCCTGCGCGCGTCCTCGATGGCCTCCATGAAGGCCTTCTCGTCGATGCCGCGACGGGTGGAAGAGTACGGGGTGATGGTCAGCTCGGCGTAGCGGATGTTCTGCCGGGCCATGTCACGGGCGACCTCGAAGGTCAGGGTCCGTACGTCGTCGGGGGTGCGGACCAGGTCGACGACCGACAGGTACACCTCGATGAAGTGCCCGAAGTCGGTGAACGTGAAGTAGTCGGCGAGGGCCTCGGGGTCGGTGGGGACCTTCGAGTCGGGGTGCCGGGACGCGAGCTCCGCCACGATGCGCGGGGATGCCGAGCCGACGTGGTGGACGTGGAGTTCCGCCTTGGGCAGCCCCGCGATGAAGGGGTGCAGGTCGGTCATGAGGGTGCCTCCGGTGGGACGCGGGCGCGGGCAAGTTCGGCGTTCATCGTAGGCAGCCCGGTGACTGTCGGTGGCAGCGCCTAGCATGGATGTACGAGAGGGGGGTGCCGAATGACCGGGAACAGCCAGGAGCCGACGGACCCGTGGGCGCCGCCCGAGCGGCCTGCGGTGGAGCTGGGCAAGACGCAGGGCCCGCCCGCGGGACCGGCCGGCGCGGGGGGCGCGCCGGGAGGGTCGGGGCCGCCGTCCGTCCACGAGCACCCGACGCTCGCCGGGATGCCGGGCGGCGCACCGCCCACGGCCGACACCGTGATATCCGGGCCCGACGCGTACGGACGGCCCGCCTCCGGGCAGCCCGCGTACGGCTACCCCGCGCAGCCCGGCCAGGGGACGTACGGGTACGGCCACCCCGCCGCGCCGCCCGCCGCGCCGGGCTACGGGTACCCGGGGGACGCGGGGTACCCCGGTCCCGCGTTCCACTCCGGGCCGGCCGGATACCCGCCGTACGGGCAGCGGCCGAGCAACGGCTTCGGCATCGCCGCCCTGGTCCTCGGCATCGCCGCCGTCGCCCTCGGGCTGTTCGGGTGCTTCCTGGCCTTCGTGGGACTGCCGCTCGGCATCGCCGCCGTGGTCTTCGGCGTCCTGGGCCGCGGCAAGGCCACCCGGGGCGAGGCGGACAACGGCGGGATGGCGCTGGCCGGCATCGTCACCGGCGCGGTCGGCATCGTGGTGGCCGTCCTGGTCACGGTGCTGTTCTTCGGGGTCCTCGCCGGGATACCCGACGGCGACCACGACGGACCGTACGGGGACTTCCCCGTCTCCGAGAAGGTCTGACCGGCGGGGCGGGGGCGCCCCCGAGGGGGCGCCCCCGCCGTCGGACCGTCCCGGAGCGGGCGCCGGACGAACCTCAGACGAGCCACGGCCAGTCGGCGTCCCGGCCGCCCTCGATCAGGGACACCATGCGGAACGCCGCGTCGGTGAGGCCGCCGAAGGCGTACCGGTGGGCCGAACCGGAGGGCGCGTGGCCCACCCGGTAGCCCGCCAGGTTCCAGGTGTACACCGGGACGTCGGCCGGCACCTCGGCCGACGGGTCCCCGCCGTACCGGTAGGAGGCGGCCTGCTCGTCGGTGACGATCAGGACCCGGTCGTGTCCCCGGAAGTGCTCCTTCACGGCCTGCGCCGTGTTGGTGCCGCCGAGGTCGCCGAACCGCTCCAGCACCTTCAGCACGGACTCGCCCCGGTCGTACGCGACGACCCGGCTGGACGTGCCGAACTGCACCAGGTCCGCGTCCGCGGCGCGCAGTGCCAGCGCCGCTCCGAACACGGCCGCCGCGTCGGCCCGGTTGAGCCGGGAGCGCTCCGACAGCGGGGACCACATCGAGCCCGAGCGGTCGACGAGCACCAGCGTCCGGCCGGGCAGGGCCGGGACGTTGGCCAGCGAGTGGCCGAGCGCCCGCTCCAGCGGATACGCCCAGCGCAGCGAGGGGGCGTGCTGGTAGGCGGCCAGGTAGCGGAAGGGGAACTGCCGGGAGCGGGCGACGGCCTCCGGCGCGCAGATCCGCTCCGCGACACCGGCGGCCACCGCGTCCGAGACCCCGGCCTGGTCGAAGTTCCGCAGGTTCCGCAGCAGGGCCATCGGGCCCATGGACGGGATGACCGCCTCCCAGGCGGCCGCGTCCATCGGCCCCTGCAGCCAGCCGGCCAGGGCCTCCCAGGTCATGCCCGCCGCCGCGAGGTGCTCCGCGCCGCCGGGACCGGTGACCACGGCGCGCCGCTCGTCGACCGGCAGCTCCATCAGCTCCCGGTGGGCGACGAGCGTGCGGCTGTCCTCGGGCACCCGCGCGCTCTCCGGGTGGTGGCGCCGGTCGAGGGCGTGCCGGAACAGCTCGCCCTGCCACGGCTTGTCCGGGTCGGGCGAGGCGTGCACCAGGTTCAGGACGTCGCCGAAGCGGTAGCCCCGGGAGGCGGTGTCGTACTTCAGGAGCGAGGTGGGGGAGTAGAGCCGGCGGACGGCGTCGGCGATGCCGCGCTTGACGGGCTTGGGCACGTTCCTGCCGTACGCCGACGTCCAGTAGGCCAGCAGCTCGCCAGGCTCGTCCGCACGCCGCAGGACGGAGTCGACGACCCGGCGGTTCGACGGCCCGCCGGTGGCGCCCGCGTCGAGCCGCGCGCGGACGTACTCCGCGGCGCCGACGAGCGAGGCGGTCCGCATGTTCGCGTCCCCGCGGAGCCAGCCCAGCAGGCCCGCGGTCCACTCGGGGTCCTCGACCGCCAGCCGGCGCACGAGCGCGGCGAAGCGGTCGTCGCGCTCCTCGCCGCCCTCGTAGAAGGTCTTCTGGGCCACGAAGTTGGCGACCGCGAGCAGGAACAGCTCGGAGCGCGGATCGCGTTCGTGGCCGCGGGCGCCCTCGTGGGTGCGGGCGCGGCGGCCGGTCGAGCGGACGGGCGAGGTGGGCGCGGCGGCCGCGGCGGAAGCCGCCTTGGACGGGCGCAGGTTGAAACGAGCCATGTGAATCCCCCCGAATTCGTCAGAGAAGTACCGGGGGAGGCGCGACGTGGGGATGCCCGAGATCAGGGGTCGGAGACGGCGTAGTCAATTGCTCTGCCGACTGAGCTACCGGCCGTGGCCGGGCGGGACTCGAACCCGCGACCGATCGATCCGAAGGAGCCGTCGCCTGCGCACCGGGCATCCCCCCGCGCGGCCTCCCGAGATCAAAGGGGCGGCGGCCTGTTTTCTTGGAAGGAAGGAGCCGCAGCCCGCGCACCGGGAGGTGCGTGAGAAAGGTGTCCAGAGATCGAGTGCGGCGAAACCACGTGGTGCTCTACCGACTGAGCTACACCGGCCCGAAGCCGGTGACGGGACTCGAACCCGCGGCCGCCCCATTAACAGTGGAAGTAGGTCTCGCCTGCGCACCTGGACGAGCATCACGGTAGGCGCCGGGCCCGGGCGTCCGCCAGGCAATTAACGCGGCCGGGCCTCGGGACGCCGCTCGCGGACCATCGCGACGCACCCGTCCCGGACGATCACCGCGCCTCGACCCGGCGGCGTCCGCTCACGCGGCGCTCCGCCGCAGCCGCTCCCGCGCCTCCATCAGCGCGAATCCCAGCAGGTTCAGCCCGCGCCAGCGGGCCGGGTCCACGGCGCGCGCGTCGTCGGCCGCCAGCCCGATGCCCCAGATCCGGTCCATCGGGCTCGCCTCCACCAGCACGCGGTTCCCGGTGGACAGCAGGTACGAGCGCAGCGCCGGATCGGCGCCGAACTTGTGCACGCTGCCCTCCACCACGAGGGCGAACCGCTCCCGCTTCCACATCTCGTCGTCGAAGCCCCGCACGAGCCGGCCGGCCTTCTTCGCCTCGGCCGGGGTCTTCGCCGCGAGGGCGCTGCGCTCGGCCTCCGCGTCCTCGAACAGCCGGGCCTTCCCGGCCATCATCCAGTGCTCCGCCGTGGCATACCGGACGTCACCCACAGTGAACTCGGAGGGCCACCACTGGCTCAGGCAGCTGGGTCCGAGCGTCCCGTCCGGGCGCGGCCGGTGCCCCCAGAACGGCAGGAACTTCACCCGTTCACCGCTGCTGACCTGCTTGATCAGTTCGTCGATCGTCTCCATGCACGCGAGTGTGACAGTCGCCACTGACACTTCGTACGGGATTTCGGGCGTGCCTCGACACATGGTCGACCGATTCCGTCGCGTAATCAAAAGGCAACAACGGAATCACTTGGCCGAGGGCACCACCTCTGTCAGGATCGGCACTCAATTCGAGCTGTAGCTCGAACTGTAGCTACGGAGAGCGTGAGAGCGTGATGGGCAACCGCTTCCAGGTCAAGGACCGCTTCGCAGACGGCGCGCAGTACATCGACGGACAGCTCAGGTCCGGTACCTCGGGCCGGTCACACACCGTGGTCGACCCGGCCACCGGCCACGAGGTCCTCACCTACGAACTCGCGAGCACGGCGGACGTCGACGCGGCCGTCGCCGCCGCCAAGAGGGCCTTCCCGGCCTGGTCCGGCGCGACCCCCGGCGAGCGCTCGGACGCGCTGCACCGGCTGGCCGCCGTACTGGCCGAGCAGGCGGAGGACTTCGCGTACGCCGAGTCCCTGCAGTGCGGCAAGCCGATCAAGCTGTCGACCGAGTTCGACGTGCCGGGGACCATCGACAACACCGCCTTCTTCGCCGGCGCGGCGCGCCACCTCCAGGGCCAGGCGGCCGCCGAGTACTCCGGCGACCACACCTCCTACGTACGCCGCGAGGCCATCGGGGTGGTCGGCTCCATCGCGCCCTGGAACTATCCGCTCCAGATGGCCGCCTGGAAGATCCTCCCGGCCATCGCCGCGGGCAACACCATCGTCCTCAAGCCCGCCGAGCTGACCCCGCTGACCTCGCTGATGTTCGCGCAGGCCGCCAAGGACGCGGGCCTGCCCGACGGAGTGGTCAACATCGTCACCGGCGCCGGACGCGAGGCCGGCGAGCACCTGGTCGGCCACCCGGACGTGGTCATGACCTCCTTCACCGGCTCCACCGCCGTGGGCAAGCGGGTCGCGGAGATCGCCACCGCCACCGTCAAGCGGCTCCACCTGGAGCTCGGCGGCAAGGCCCCCTTCCTCGTCTTCGACGACGCCGACGTGGAGGCCGCCGCGCACGGCGCGGTCGCCGCCTCCCTGATCAACACGGGCCAGGACTGCACGGCCGCCACCCGCGCCTACGTCCAGCGCCCCCTCCACGACGCCTTCGTCGCCCGCGTCGCCGAGCTGATGGAGACCGTCCGCCTCGGCGACCCCTTCGCGGCCACCACCGACATCGGTCCGCTCGTCTCGCACGCCCAGCGCGACCGCGTCGCCGGCTTCGTCGAGCGCGCCCGGTCCTACGCCACCGTCGTCACCGGCGGCGAGGTCCCGGGCGGCGAGCTCGCCGAGGGCGCGTACTACCGGCCCACCCTCATTGCCGGCGCGGCCCAGGACAGCGAGGTCGTCCAGTCCGAGATCTTCGGCCCGGTCCTCGTCGTCCTGCCCTTCGACACCGACGACGAGGGCATCGCGCTGGCCAACGACACCCCGTACGGACTCGCCGCCTCCGCCTGGAGCCGCGACGTCTACCGGGCGAACCGGGCCACCCGCGAGATCAAGGCGGGCTGCGTCTGGGTCAACGACCACATTCCGATCATCAGCGAGATGCCCCACGGCGGCTACAAGGCGAGCGGCTTCGGAAAGGACATGAGCGCCTACTCCTTCGAGGAGTACACGCAGGTCAAGCACGTGATGTACGACAACACCGCGGTCGCCGCGAAGGACTGGCACCGCACGATCTTCGGGGACCGATAGAAGCCAGCCGCCGGACCAGCGGCGACGTACCCATCCCGAAAGGGCAACGCGCATGGAGCAGTTCGAGCCCGACCGCCTCTCGGCGGCGCAACTCGCCGCGATGCGGCGCAGCCTTGACCGTGGCCGCGGGGCCCTCACCCGCCGCTCGCTGCTGCGCGCGTCCGGAGTCGGAGCGCTCACCCTCGGGGGGCTGTCCGCCCTCGCGGGCTGCGGCATCCCGCCCGCCAAGCGGGAGGGGGCCGCGGCGGCGGCGTCCGACGACCGCTCGGACCAGGAGAAGGAGATCAGCTTCTCCAACTGGACCGAGTACATGGACACCAGTGACGACGAGAAGTCCCGTCCCACCCTGGAGGAGTTCACCAAGCGGACCGGGATCAAGGTCAAGTACACCGAGGACATCAACGACAACGTCGAGTTCTTCGGGAAGGTCCGCCCGCAGCTCGCGGCCGGCCAGGACACCGGCCGCGACCTGATCGTCGTCACCGACTGGCTCGCGGCCCGCATCATCCGCCTCGGCTGGGCGCAGAAGCTGGACGCCTCCCGCCTCCCGCACGCCTTCGCCAACCTCTCCCCGCAGTTCCGCAGCCCCGACTGGGACCCGGGGCGCACGTACAGCTATCCCTGGACCGGCATCTCCACCGTCATCGCCTACAACTCCAAGGCCACCGGCGGCAGGACGGTCGACTCCGTCACCCAGCTCCTCGACGACCCCACCCTCAAGGGCCGGGTCGGCTTCCTCACCGAGATGCGCGACAGCGTCGGCATGACCCTCCTCGACCAGGGCAAGGACCCGGCGAACTTCACCACCGCCGACTTCGACGGGGCCGTCGGCCGGCTCCAGAAGGGCGTGGACAAGAACCAGATCCGCCGCTTCACGGGCAACGACTACACGGCCGACCTCGACAAGGGCGACCTCGCCGCCTGCCTCGCCTGGGCGGGCGACGTCATCCAGCTCCAGGCCGGCAACCCGGACATCAAGTACGCGATCCCGGCCGCCGGCTACATCACCTCCAGCGACAACCTGCTGGTCCCCGCGAAGTCCGGCCACAAGGCCAACGCGGAGAAGCTCATCGACTACTACTACGAGCTCCCCGTCGCCGCGCAGCTGGCGGCCTACATCAGCTACGTCTGCCCGGTCGAGGGCGTCAAGGACGAGCTGGCCAAGATCGACCCCGAGCTCGCGGACAACACCCTGATCGTCCCGGACAAGGCCATGACCGCCAAGTCCCACGCCTTCCGCTCCCTCACCAGCGAGGAAGAGACGGCGTACGAAGAGAAGTTCGCCAAGCTCATCGGCGCCTAGGGGGTGTCGTCACATTCGTTCCTGCCGTGTGGCGTACGAAACGACTTCGACGACACCCCCCAGCTCCCGCGCCGAGAGCGCGCGCCGGGCGCTTCCCGCGCCCGGCGCCGACGGCGAGCCCCGGAGGACCGGGGCGCCGCCCACCGGACGAGTCCGGCGGACGGCGCATCCCGGCCGGCTCCGCCGAGCCCCCGACATCTTCCGCACCCAACCCCGGGACCCATCCATGACTGACAAGACCGCGGGCGGCGACGTCCGCCTCGCCGGGATCAGCAAGCACTACGGATCCTTCACCGCCGTGCACCCGCTGGACCTGACCATCCCCCAGGGCTCCTTCTTCGCCCTGCTCGGCGCCTCGGGCTGCGGGAAGACCACCACCCTGCGCATGATCGCCGGCCTGGAGGAGCCCTCCACCGGCACGGTCCACCTCGGCGACCGCGAGGTCACCGACCTGCCGCCGTACAAGCGCCCGGTCAACACGGTCTTCCAGAGCTACGCGCTCTTCCCGCACCTGAACATCTACGAGAACGTCGCGTTCGGGCTGCGCCGCCGCGGCATCAAGTCGGTCAAGAAGCAGGTCGACGACATGCTGGAGCTGGTCCAGCTCGGCCAGTTCGCCCAGCGCAAGCCGCACCAGCTCTCCGGCGGCCAGCAGCAGCGCGTCGCCGTGGCCCGCGCCCTGATCAACCACCCCCAGGTGCTCCTCCTCGACGAGCCGCTGGGCGCCCTCGACCTCAAGCTGCGCCGCCAGATGCAGCTGGAGCTCAAGCGCATCCAGACCGAGGTCGGCATCACCTTCGTGCACGTCACGCACGACCAGGAGGAGGCCATGACCATGGCCGACACGGTCGCCGTGATGAACGGCGGCCGCGTCGAGCAGCTGGGCGCCCCCGCCGAGCTGTACGAGAACCCCAGCACCACCTTCGTCGCGAACTTCCTCGGCACCTCCAACCTCATCGAGGCCTCGGTGGAGTCCGCCGGCTCCGAGGTCGTGGTCTCCGCCTCGGGCGCCACGCTCCGGCTGCCCGCGGCCCGATGTTCGACCACGCCCTCCGCGGGCGGCAAGCTGCTCGTCGGGGTGCGCCCGGAGAAGATCACCCTGGTCCACGCGGACGAGGAGCACACCATCGCGGCCGGCCGGAACAAGGTGCCCGGCCGCATAGCCGCCTCCTCCTTCATCGGCGTCTCCACCCAGTACGTCATCGACAGCCGCGTCTGCCCCGAGCTGGAGGTGTACGCGCAGAACGTCGAGCGGGACGCCCGCCTGGTCCCGGGCGCCGAGGTGATCCTGCACTGGAACCCGGAGCACACCTTCGGCCTCGACGCCGCCCAGGCCATCGACGCGGGCATCGAGACGGTGGAGGAGGGCGCGTGACCGCCACCGCGGCGCCGCCCCAGGCGCCCGCCGAAGCCGAGCCGCCGGTCCACAAGGCGTCGCTGCGCAAGCGGCTGATCCCGTACTGGCTGCTGCTCCCCGGCATCCTGTGGCTGCTCGTGTTCTTCGTCCTGCCGATGGTCTACCAGGCCTCCACCTCGGTGCAGACCGGCTCCCTCGAAGAGGGCTTCCGGGTCACCTGGCACTTCCAGACCTACTGGGACGCCTTCACCGAGTACTACCCCCAGTTCCTGCGCTCCCTGCTCTACGCGGGCACCGCGACCGTGCTGTGCCTGATGCTCGGGTACCCGCTGGCCTACCTGATCGCCTTCAAGGCGGGCCGCTGGCGCAACCTGCTGCTGGTGCTGGTCATCGCCCCGTTCTTCACCAGCTTCCTGATCCGCACCCTGGCCTGGAAGACGATCCTCGCCGACGGCGGCCCGGTGGTCGGCGTCCTCAACGACATCGGCTTCCTCGACGTCACCAGCTGGCTCGGCATGACCCAGGGCGACCGGGTGCTGGCCACGCCGCTCGCGGTGGTCTGCGGTCTGACGTACAACTTCCTGCCGTTCATGATCCTGCCGCTGTACTCCTCGCTGGAGCGCATCGACACCCGCCTCCACGAGGCGGCCGGCGACCTGTACGCCCGCCCCGCCACGGTCTTCCGGAAGGTCACCTTCCCGCTCTCCATGCCGGGCGTGGTCTCCGGGACCCTGCTGACGTTCATCCCGGCGAGCGGCGACTACGTCAACGCCGAGCTCCTCGGGTCCACGGACACCCGGATGATCGGCAACGTCATCCAGTCGCAGTACCTGCGGATCCTCGACTACCCGACGGCGGCCGCGCTGTCCTTCATCCTCATGGCCATCGTGCTCATCGTGGTCACCGTCTACATCCGCCGAGCGGGAACGGAGGACCTGGTCTGATGCGCACACCCCTCACGTGGCTCCGGCGCAATCTGGTCGTCATCGCGGGCCTCGCCACGCTCGCCTACATGATCCTGCCGAACGTCGTCGTCACCGTCTTCTCCTTCAACAACCCCACCGGACGGTTCAACTACGCCTGGCAGGAGTTCTCCCTCGACGCCTGGAAGGACCCCTGCGGGGTCGCCGACCTGTGCGGTTCGCTCTCGCTGTCCCTGCAGATCGCCCTGTGGTCCACGCTGGCCGCCACCGCGCTCGGTACCGCCATAGCCTTCGCGATGGTCCGCTACCGGTTCCGGGGGCGCGGCGCGGTGAACTCGCTGATCTTCCTGCCCATGGCCATGCCCGAGATCGTGATGGCGGCCTCGCTGCTCGCGCTCTTCCTGAACATGGGCATCCAGCTGGGCTTCTGGACGATCCTCATCGCCCACATCATGTTCTGCCTCAGCTTCGTCGTCGCCGCCGTCAAGGCGCGCGTCCTGTCGATGGACCCCCGGCTGGAGGAGGCCGCCCGCGACCTCTACGCGGGGCCGGTGCAGACCTTCGTACGGGTCACCCTGCCGATCGCCGCCCCCGGCATCGCGGCGGGAGCGCTGCTCTCCTTCGCGCTCTCGTTCGACGACTTCATCATCACCAACTTCAACTCGGGCAACACCGTCACCTTCCCCATGTTCGTGTGGGGATCGGCCCAGCGCGGTACGCCTGTGCAGATCAACGTCATCGGCACGGCGATGTTCGTCATCGCGGTGCTGGTGGTCCTCGCCGGCCAGATGGTCGGCAACCGCCGCAAGAAGGCACAGCCCAAGTAAGTCACCCGTAGGGAGTTGGAAGACATGGCCCCAGACGCCATGCGCACCGCTGCACGATCCCTTTCCGAAGCACGGCCGGTCTCGTACTGGCTGGACGACCCCGGCAAGCCCGCCCCCCGGCCCGCCCTCACCGGCGACGAGCACTGCGACCTGCTCGTCGTCGGCGGCGGCTACAGCGGGCTGTGGACCGCGCTGCTCGCCAAGGAGCGCGACCCCGCCCGGGACGTCGTCCTGATCGAGGGCAACGAGGTGGGCTGGGCCGCCTCGGGCCGCAACGGCGGCTTCTGCGCGGCCTCCCTCACCCACGGCCTGGCCAACGGCCTGGCCCGCTGGCCCGGCGAGCTGGCGAAGCTGGAGGAGCTGGGCGCCCGCAACCTCGACGCGATCGAGGAGGCCGTCGCCCGCTACGGCATCGACTGCGACTTCGAGCGCAGCGGCGAGATCGACGTGGCCACCGAACCGCACCAGGTCGAGGAGCTGCGCGAGCTGCACGGGGAGGCGGAGCGCCTCGGCCTCGCCGGGAGCTCCGTATGGCTGGATCGCGACGCCCTGCGCGCCGAGGTCGACTCGCCGACCTTCCTCGGCGGCGTCTGGGACCGAGACGGCGTCGCCATGCTGAACCCGGCGAAGCTGGCGTGGGGCCTCAAGCAGGCCTGCCTCGACCTCGGGGTGCGGATCCACGAGCACACCCGCGGCCTGGACCTGGCCGCGTCCGGGGCCGGGATGGCCGTGCGCACCCCGTACGGGCGGGTCTTCGCGCGCCGGGTCGCGCTGGGCACGAACATCTTCCCCTCGCTGGTCAAGCGCATCCGGCCGCTCACCGTCCCGGTGTACGACTACGCCCTGATGACCGAACCGCTGACCGAGGCCCAGCTCGACTCGGTCGGCTGGAAGAACCGCCAGGGACTGGGGGACAGCGCCAACCAGTTCCACTACTTCCGGATCACCCCCGAGCGCCGCATCCTGTGGGGCGGCTACGACGCGATCTACCCCTACGGCGGCCGGCTCGACGCGGAGCGCGACCACCGCCCGGAGACCTACCTCAAGCTCGCGGAGCACTTCTTCACCTGCTTCCCGCAGCTGAAAGGGGTCAAATTCAGCCATGCGTGGGGCGGGGCGATCGACACCTGCTCGCGCTTCTCCGCCTTCTTCGGCACCGCGCACGCGGGGAAGGTCGCGTACGCCGCCGGATTCACCGGGCTCGGCGTCGGGGCCACCCGCTTCGGCGCCGACGTGATGCTCGACCTGCTGGCGGGGGAGCGGACCGAGCGCACGGAGCTGGAGATGGTCCGCTCCAAGCCGATGCCGTTCCCGCCCGAGCCCCTCGCGTGGACCGGCATCAGCCTCACCAAGTGGTCCCTGGCCCGCGCCGACGGCAACGGCGGCCACCGGAACCTGTGGCTCAAGGCGCTGGACCGGGTCGGCCTCGGGTTCGACAGCTGATCCGCCCGCCCGGCGCTCGCCGTGTGACCTGATTCACTACCATGGAGTAACGAAACCCGCGTCATACCCGCGCCCGGCCCCGCTCTCTCCTGGTGAGAACCCTTCACCAGACGGAACGGAGGCCGGGCGATGACGATCCCGGGGGCCAAAACGGCAGTGGAATGGCTGGTATCGGCGGCGCCGGATCCCGGGCTCTGCCGGTGGGAGTGGGAGCGCAACCCCCTCGGGGCGGCCCTCCTGCCCGCCGGCCGGCGCTGGGACGTGCTGATCCTGCCCGCGGAGCTGGGGCAGTCCACCCTCGACGTGCTCGGGCTCCTCGTGGAGCGGCCCGGCCCGGTGCTCGCCGACTTCGGCGCCGCGCGGCGCGGCGGTTCGCCGATGCCGCGGCTGGGCTTCTTCGTGCCCCCGGGCACTGCGTCCCGCTGGATCGGCACCGGCGTACGGGGCGCCGGCCGCGGGACCTGGATCGTGGTCCCGTACCCGGGCCGGGCGGCCGGCGGGGTGCGCTGGCTGGTGCTCCCGGACGGGCTGGGCACCCTCACCGACCCGGCCGTGCTGGAGCTGGCGATGCACGAGGCCGCCGCGACCGTCGCGCACGGCGCCGGAGCGGGACCGGCGGGGACGGGACCGGCGGGCACGGGCGGTTCGGGGACGGGCCGTACGGGGACGGGCCGTACGGGGGCGGTGGGCCCCGCGGGCCCCACCGCGGCCGGGTCCGCCGGGTCTCCCGGGTCCGCCCGGGAGGCCTTCGCGGCCGCCGCCCGGGCCGCCGCCGAGGAGAAGGCGGGGCGCAAAAGGTGACGGGGGCATTGACAAGGGCATTGGTCTGGACCATCTTGGGCGCCGCTGACCCCCTCCATCCCCCCATGCCCCGGAGGCAGTTGTGCGCAGAGCCACGTCCCTCCTTACCGCCGCCGCCCTGGCGGTGGCCGGCTTCCTCGCCGCGGGCCCGCCGGCCGCGGCGGCCGACGCCGACCTCGTCCGCAACGGCGGCTTCGAGTCCGGCCTCGACGGCTGGAGCTGCTCCGCCGGCAGCGGAACCGCCGTCACCTCCCCCGTCCACGGCGGCAGTTCCGCCCTCAAGGCCACCCCGGCGGGCCAGGACCAGGCCCGCTGCGCCCAGACCGTCACCGTCAAGCCCGACTCCACGTACACGCTCGGCGCCTGGGTGCAGGGCGCGTACGTCTACCTCGGCGCGACCGGGACCGGTACCACCGACGTGTCCACCTGGACCCAGAGCGCGGGGGCGTGGAAGCAGCTGGCGACCACCTTCCGCACCGGTCCTTCGACGACCTCCGTCACGGTCTGGACCCACGGCTGGTACGGCCAGCCGGCCCACCTCACCGACGACGTCACGGTGGTCGGACCCGACCCCGGCGGCCCCGGCCCCGAAGAGCCCCGCCCCCCGGCCGCCCCCACCGGCCTGACGGCGTCCGCCACCTCCTCCGACGCGGTGTCCCTCTCCTGGGCCGCGGCCGCCGGAGCCACCTCGTACAAGGTCTACCGGGACGGCGCCGCCCCCCTGACCGTCACCGCGGCCTCCGCCGTGGTGACCGGCCTCGCCGCGTCCACCACCTACACCTTCCGGGTCGGCGCCGTGAACGCGGCCGGCGAGTCCGCGAAGAGCGCTCCCGTCTCCGCGACCACCACCGGCGGCGGCAACCCGGGCAACCCCGGGCTGCCCGCGCACGCCCTGGTCGGCTACCTGCACTCCAGCTTCGCCAACGGCTCCGGCTACGTCCGGATGGCCGACGTCCCCGCCTCCTGGGACGTCATCAACCTCGCCTTCGGCGAGCCGACGTCCGTGACCTCGGGTGACATCCGCTTCCAGCTCTGCCCGGTCGCCGAGTGCCCGAACGTCGAGTCGCCGGCCGAGTTCAAGGCGGCCATCAAGGCGAAGCAGGCCGCCGGCAAGAAGGTCCTCATCTCCATCGGCGGCCAGAACGGCCAGGTCCAGCTCGCCACCACCGCCGCCCGCGACGCCTTCGTCACCTCCGTCGGCAAGATCATCGACGAGTACGGGCTGAACGGCCTCGACATCGACTTCGAGGGCCACTCCCTCTCCCTGGCGACGGGGGACACCGACTTCCGCGCCCCGACCACCCCCGTCATCGTCAACCTGATCTCCGCCGTCAAGACCCTCAAGGCCCGGTACGGCCCGGACTTCGTCCTGACCATGGCCCCCGAGACCTTCTTCGTCCAGCTCGGCTACCAGTACTACGGCTCCGGTCCCTGGGGCGGACAGGACCCGCGCGCCGGCGCCTACCTCCCGGTCATCCACGCCCTGCGCGACGACCTGACCCTGCTGCACGTCCAGGACTACAACTCCGGCTCGATCATGGGCCTCGACAACCAGTACCACTCCATGGGCGGCGCGGACTTCCACATCGCCATGACCGACATGCTGCTCACCGGCTTCCCGGTCGCGGGCAACGCCGCCCGCGTCTTCCCCGCGCTGCGCCCGGAGCAGGTGGCCATCGGTCTCCCCGCGACGACCAACGCGGGCAACGGCCACACCTCGCCCGCCGAGGTGAACAAGGCGCTGGACTGCCTGACGCGGAAGGTGAACTGCGGCAGCTACCAGACCCACGGCACCTGGCCCGCCCTGCGCGGCCTGATGACCTGGTCGATCAACTGGGACCGCTTCGGCGGCTGGGAGTTCAGCCGCAACTTCGACGCGTACTTCGGCGGCTAGAGCGCCGCGTCCGGATCGGGCCGGGCGGCGCGGACCCCGTCCCCGCCGCCCGGTCCGGACGCCGCCGCGCGGCGCACCACCAGGAGCAGCGGGGTGCACAGCAGGAGGCTCGCCACGACGTCCAGCGGCCAGTGCCAGCCCCGCAGGATCAGCCCGGCGGCGGTCGCCCCGGTGAGCACCAGGGCCGCGACCGCCGGCCACGGGCGGCGGGTGTACGGGCGTACGAGCAGGGCGGCCCCGGCGTAGGCGACGAACGCGGTCGCGGTGTGGCCCGAGGGGTAGTACCCGGCGGCCCAGGGCTCCAGCGGGCCCGGGCGGCCGGTCCACGCCTTGAGCGGGACGACCAGGGCCGGTACGAGGGCCATCGCCAGGCCCGCCGCGAGGGCGGCGCGGCGCCGGCCGCGCCAGGCGGCGTACGCCATGGCCAGGGCGAGGACGGGAACGGCGACGGGGACGTTGCCGAGGTCCGAGAGGCGTTCGGTGACGGAGTCCGGGACCGTGCGCACCAGGACGCGGCTGAGTGCGCGGTCCGGCGCCAGCAGCGGTCCCGCGACCAGTACCTGCCAGGTGGCGAGGGCGAAGAGCAGGCCGCAGAACGCGGCGAGGAGGGTGGCCGGCCGTCCCGGAACAGGGGGGATGGTTCCGGGACGGCCGCCCGGACCGGGTTGCCGGACGCCCCGGGGGGTTTGGGGCGAACGGCCGTCCGATCGGTGAGGAGTGTGCGCGAACGCATGCCCAGTACGGCGCTGGGGAAGCCCGGTACTGGTGTCGCCCCCGGTTTCCCGGGAACGGGGTGTCTCACTCATCTGCAGAAACCGTACGGCAGAGAAAGGGGGGCCGACAGCAGGAACGCGTTCCCGCCATCGGCCCCCCACACCTTCTTCACAGCGTCCGACCGTTACCGGCGGTAGTGCTCGAGCGGAGCGTTCGACCGTTCGATCAGATGCCCGCGAACGCGGCCTCGATGATGTCCAGGCCCTCGTTCAGCAGGTCCTCGCCGATGACGATCGGCGGCAGGAAGCGGAGCACGTTGCCGTACGTGCCGCAGGTGAGGACGAGCACGCCCTCGGCGTGGCACGCCTTGGCCAGCGCGCCGGCCGCCTCCGGGAACGGGGTCTTGGAGACCGGGTCCTTGACGAGCTCGATCGCGATCATGGCGCCGCGGCCGCGGATGTCGCCGATGATGTCGTACTTCTCCTGCATGGCCGTCAGGCGGGTCTTCATGAGGGACTCGATCTTCTTCGCCGCGGCGTTGAGGTCGAGCTCCTTCATGGTCTCGATGGAACCGAGCGCACCGGCGCACGCCACCGGGTTGCCGCCGTACGTGCCGCCCAGGCCGCCGCCGTGGACGGAGTCCATCATCTCGGCGCGGCCGGTCACGGCGGCGAGCGGCAGGCCGCCCGCGATGCCCTTGGCGGTGGTGATCAGGTCGGGGACGATGCCCTCGTCCTCGCACGCGAACCACTGGCCGGTGCGGCAGAAGCCGGACTGGATCTCGTCGGCGACGAAGACGATGCCGTTGTCGTTGGCGAACTTCACCAGCGCCGGCAGGAAGCCCTTGGCCGGCTCGATGAAGCCGCCCTCGCCGAGGACCGGCTCGATGATGATCGCGGCGACGTTGTCGGCGCCGATCTGCTTGGAGATCTGGTCGATCGCCTGGGCGGCGGCCTCGGGGCCGCAGTTCTCGGCGCCGGTGGGCCAGCGGTAGCCGTAGGCGACCGGGACGCGGTAGACCTCGGGGGCGAACGGACCGAAGCCCTGCTTGTACGGCATGTTCTTCGACGTCAGGGCCATCGTCAGGTTCGTGCGGCCGTGGTAGCCGTGGTCGAAGACGACGACGGCCTGGCGCTTGGTGTACGAACGGGCGATCTTGACGGCGTTCTCGACGGCCTCGGCGCCGGAGTTGAACAGGGCCGACTTCTTGGCGTGGTCACCCGGAGTGAGCTCGGCGAGGGCCTCGCAGACCTCCACGTAGCCCTCGTACGGGGTGACCATGAAACAGGTGTGCGTGAAGTCCGCGAGCTGCGCGGAGGCACGGCGCACGACGGCCTCGGCGGAGGCGCCGACGGAGGTCACGGCGATGCCGGAGCCGAAGTCGATCAGGCGGTTGCCGTCGACGTCCTCGATGATGCCGCCACCCGCGCGGGCCGTGAAGACGGGGAGCACGGAGCCCACGCCGCCGGCGACCGTCGACAGACGGCGGGCCTGCAGCTCCTGCGACTTGGGGCCGGGGATCGCGGTGACGATGCGGCGCTCCTGCGGGACAGCGGTCATAGGGGGCTCCTGGGGGTGTTTTCGGACGCACGTGTGTCTTTGTCCGCAGGCTAGGCCCGGGGGGCGGGGGAAGGCATGCGCCGATCGGGAGTGGTGGGGGCGAGTCGTTGTCCGTGACGGCCATAGGAGTGGTCGGGGCCGGGCCGTTCGGATCACTGCGCGGTACGACCCCCGGGGGCGGGCGGGGCACTAGATTGAGCGCCGCAGCGCAGGGCACTGGCAGGGGGCAGGGGTTCATGGACACCGACGGCACGCACGACGCAGGCACCACCCACACGGGCCGCCTCCCCAGACCCGCCACCCCCCCGAAACCCCGCCACGCCCCCGCCCCCCCACCCCCCACCCCCGGCCCCACCCTCCCCGACTGGCTGCGCACCCCCCGGAGCTCCGACGGCCCCGGCGTGTGGGCGTACGGGCACGTGCCGCGCGCCGCCGAGGAGCCGGAGGTGACTCCGACCCGGCAGCTGGTCAGCGGTGCGCTGATCGCCCTCCTCGCGGGACTGCTGCTGTGGTCGCTGCTGTGGAACGGCTACCTCGGCGGGTTCTGGCTGTGGCCCCTGTACATGTTCACGCCCGACTCCTGGGCCGGCGGCAACGCTTCCGTCGTCGCCTCGTACGTCTGGTACGCCCTCGTCGCCGGGGCCCTCCTCTTCGGCTTCGGCCGCCTCGGCCGCTGGCCCGAACTGGGCCGCCGGATCTTCGGGAGCCGTGCCGCGCGGGCCGCCCGCCCGGCGCCGCCGGCCCGCGTCGAGGCAGGATCCGAGAACGACCCCGTGCGCTGGCCGCAGGTGCGGGAGGCCGGGCTCGGGGACGTGGCCGACCGGCTGGAGGGGGAGGTCGGGGCCGGGCGGATGAACGACGTGGACTACGCGCGGATCCGCCGCGCCTGGGACTCCGTGCGCGTCGATCCATCCCGGCTGCGGGCCTTCGCCGACGCCGTGCGCGACAAGGGCGCCGGCGCCTGCGTGCACCCCTCCGGGGCGCGGGACCTGCCCGTCCGGGCGGCCCGGCACGACCTGCTCGCCCGACAGGTGCTGCTCGGGACCGTCGAGGACGGCGTGCGCAACCCGTACGCGCGCCGCGGCACCGCCTTCGCCCTCGATCCCGACGTCCTCGGCACCTCCGTCCTCGCCGTCGGCCCCTCCGGCAGCGGGAAGACCGGCCGCCTGGTGCGGCCCGTCGTCGAGTCGCTCGCGCTCCAGGCGCTCGCCGGCCAGGCCGCCGTCGTCGCCGTCGGCGCGACCGGGGCGCAGCTCGGGCCCGACGCCGCGTACGACGTCGTCGTCCGCGTCGGCGACCCCGCCTCCGTCTACGACCTCGACCTCTACGGCGGCACCACCGACCCCGACGAGGCGGCCACCCTGCTGGCCGAGGCCTTCGTCGGCGACGTCCCCGGCATGGACGTGCGCCGCGCCGCCACCGCCCTGGCCCAGCTCCTCGGGCCGTTCCGCACCGTGCACGGCCGCTTCCCCGCCGTCCCGGAGCTTCGCGAGCTGCTCGACCAGGTGCCGGAGAGCGTCGACGCGCTGCGCCGCGGCCTGGAGGAGGCCGGCCGGGCGCCGATGCTCCGCGAACTCGACGCCCGCCGCCGCCAGCACGGGGCGCCCGGCGACCCCGGTCCGGCCCTCGCCGACCGGGTGGCCCTGCTGGACCGGCCCGCGTTCGCCGGCTTCTTCGACACCACCGGCACCGGACGGCCGTTCTCGCTGCGCGCCCTGGAGCACCCCATCCGCGTCCGCGTCGACCTGCCCGAGCGGGCCCACGCCGACGCCTCCCGGATGCTGGCCCGGCTGCTGCTCGCCCAGTTCAACGCGGCCGTGGCCGCCCGCACCGACCGCTCCCTCTTCGCGTTCCTCGCCTTCGACGACGCCTCGCACACCCTGACCCCGGAGACCGTGCGCGGCGTACAGCGGCTGCGTTCCGCCCACGCCGGGGTGCTGCTGCCGCTGCGGACGCTGGACGACGTACCGGAAGGGCTGCGCACCCCGCTGCTCGGCGCGGTCGGCTGCCGGATGGCCTTCTCCGGGGTCACCACCTGGGACGGCAAGCGCTTCGCCGAGGCCTGGGGCACGGAATGGGTGGAGGCGCGCGACGTCACCCACCGCACGGTCTTCGCAGACCAGCCCCTCACGCGCGCCCTGCACGCCTTCCGCAAGCTCGTCACCGGCAAGGCCGTCACCACGGACGCCGTGACCGTGCGCCAGGTGGAGCGGGAGCGCTGGTCGGCCTCCGACCTGGCGCACGCCGTACCGCCGGGGCACGCGGTGCTGTCGCTGACCTCCGTGCGCGGCGAGCGGGCGGCCCCGCTGCTGGTCCGGCTCGCGGACGGGACCTGAGGCGCCGGGCGGCGACCCCGGTCCCGTCCGGACCGTGCGGCGGCGAAACCGTACGGGGTGGCAGAATCGAGGGGAGCCGTTCGTACGACCCGGCGAAAACGGCATCGTCCGCCGGCTTCCGCCGCTCCCCGCGTCGGCTTCCCCCGCTCCCGCCGCCGGCTTCCGCCGTTCTCCGCCGCAGCCGTCCGTCGCCCCCTGCCACAGCCGTCCGCCGCCCCCTCCGCCAAGGACCCTGGTAACCGATGCCGCTCACCCTCGCCTCGCTCGTCCAGCACTCGGCGCTCAAGCTCAGCGTCCGGGCGGGGGAGGGGCGCCTCGACACCCCGGTGCGCTGGGCCCACGTCAGCGAGCTCGCCGACCCCGTCCCCTACATGGAGGGCGGGGAACTGCTCCTGATCACCGCGATGAAGCTGGACGCGGAGGACCCGCAGGAGATGGGCCGCTACGTACGCCGCCTCTCCGCGGCCGGGGTCGTCGGCATCGGCTTCGCCGTCGGCGTCAACTACGACGCCGTCCCCGAGGCGCTGGTCGAGGCCGCGGCGGCCGAGGACATGCCGCTGCTGGAGGTGCCCCGGCGGACCCCGTTCCTCGCCATCAGCAAGGCCGTCTCCGCCGCCCTCGCCGCCGACCAGTACCGGGCGGTGACCGCCGGCTTCGAGGCCCAGCGGGAGCTCACCCGCGCCGCGCTCTCCGCCGACGGGCCCGCCGAGCTGCTGGCGCGGCTGGCCGCGCACGTGCACGGCTGGGCCGCGCTGTACGACACCTCGGGCGCGGTGGTCGCCGCCGCACCCGACTGGGCGGCCCGCCGCGCCGCCCGGCTCACCCCCGACGTGGAACGGCTGCGCGAGCGCCCCGCACCGGCCAGCGCCGTCGTCGGCGGCTCCGAGGACCGGGTCGAGCTCCAGTCGCTCGGCACGGGCCGGCGGGCCCGGGGCGCCCTCGCCGTCGGCACCGGGGCCCCGCTCGGCACCGCCGAGCGGTACGCCGTCCACTCCGCCGTCGCGCTGCTCACCCTCACCACCGAGCGCTCGCGCTCCCTGCACGACGCCGAGTCCCGGCTCGGCGCCGCCGTACTGCGGATGCTGCTGGCCGGGGAGGCCGAGCACGCCCGGTCCGTGGCCGGAGACCTGTACGGGGCCCTGCTGGAGGCGCCGTTCCGGCTGATCGCGGCCGAGCCGGCGCTGCCCGGCACGGCCCAGCCGGAGGGGCTCGCGCTGCTGGCCGACGCGGTGGAGTCGGCGGCCGCCCGTACGGGGGAGGCGCTGCTGGTCGTGCCGGAGCCGGGCCGGCTGGTGGTCCTGGCCGCCGACGGGGGGTCGGCCGTACAGGCGTGCCTCGGGCACGCGGAGAACCTGGAGGCCCGGCGCGGCCGCGACGCCACCGGCCCGGAACCGGACGAGCTGGTGGTCGGCCTGTCCGCGCCGGCCGGGTCCGGCGGCGTCGCGGCGGCCCTCACCCAGGCCGACCAAGCCCTCGCCGTGGCCCGGCGGCGCGGCCGGCCGCTGGTGGAGCACGAGGAGATGGCGGCCGGCTCGGTCCTGCCGCTGCTCGCCGACGACGCCGTACGGGCCTTCGCGGACGGCACCCTGCGCGCCCTGCGGGAGCACGACGCGACCGGTCGCGGCGACCTGGTGGCCTCGCTGCAGGCCTGGCTCTCCCGGCACGGCCAGTGGGACGCGGCCGCCGCCGACCTCGGCGTGCACCGGCACACCCTGCGCTACCGGATGAAGCGGGTGGAGGAGATCCTCGGCCGGTCGCTGGACGATCCGGACGTGCGCATGGAGCTGTGGCTGGCCCTGAAGGCCACGTCCGCCCCGGCCGCCGCCCCCGGCCCGCCCCGGTAGGGGTCCGTTCGCGTCCCGGACAGTGACAAAGCGGCGAACCCGGGCGCCGCGGCGCTCCACCCCGGATAAACGCCGAATCCGCGGCGGGGTCCTACGGTGGTGGGGACAGGACCCCACCGCACACTCCGAAGGGCCGGGATTCGCATGACTTCCACCCACGCCTTCTGGCTCGCCGGCCGCCTGGCCACCGGCGAGGACAGCTTCGACGTCCACTCCCCGTGGGACGGCCGCCTCGTCGCCTCCGTCAGCGTGCCGACCGACGCGCAGGTCGAAGAGGCCGTGGCCGCGGCGTACGCCGTGACGGCGGAGTTCTCCGCGACGCCCGCCCACGTACGGGCCGCCGCCCTGGACCACGTGTCCAAGCGGCTCACCGAGCGGACCGAGGAGATCGCCCAGCTGATCTCCGCCGAGAACGGCAAGCCCATCAAGTGGGCCCGCGGTGAGGTCGGCCGTGCGGTGTCCGTGTTCCGCTTCGCCGCCGAAGAGGCACGCCGCTTCAACGGCGGAGACGCCCAGCGCCTCGACACCGACGCGGGCGGCGTCGGCCGTCTCGCCCTGACCCGCCGCTTCGTCAAGGGTCCGGTCCTCGGCATCGCGCCGTTCAACTTCCCGCTGAACCTGTGCGCGCACAAGGTGGCCCCGGCCATCGCCGTCGGCGCGCCGATCATCCTCAAGCCCGCCCCGGCCACCCCGCTCTCCGGGCTGATCCTGGGCGAGCTGCTCGCCGAGACCGACCTCCCGGCCGGCTCCTGGTCGGTCCTGCCGGTCGCCAACGACAAGATGCCGGCCCTGGTGAAGGACGAGCGCCTGCCCGTCATCTCCTTCACCGGCTCCGACACCGTCGGCTACGCCATCCAGCAGTCGGTGCCCCACAAGCACTGCACCCTGGAGCTCGGCGGCAACGCCGCGGCCGTGGTCCTCGCCGACTGGTCCTCCGAGGCCGACCTCGACTGGGCCGCGACCCGCATCGCGACCTTCTCGAACTACCAGGCCGGCCAGTCCTGCATCTCCGTGCAGCGCGTGATCGCGGACGCCTCCGTCTACGACCGGCTCGTCGAGAAGGTCGTCGCCACCGTCCGGGCGCAGGTCACCGGCGACCCGTCCGACTCCGCCACCGACGTCGGCCCGCTCGTCTCCGAGGACGCCGCCAAGCGCGTCGAGGCCTGGGTCGACGAGGCCGTGTCCGCCGGGGCGAAGCTGCTCGCCGGCGGCGAGCGCGACGGCGCCTCGTACGCGCCGACCGTCCTCGCGGACGTCCCGGCAGGCGTCAAGCTCGCCACCGAGGAGGTCTTCGGACCGGTGCTGACGCTCCGGAAGGTCGAGAACACCGACGAGGCCTTCGCCGCCGTCAACGACTCGAAGTTCGGCCTGCAGGCCGGTGTCTTCACCCGTGACGTCCAGGTCGCCTTCCGCGCCCACCGCGAGCTGGAGGTGGGCGGTGTGATCATCGGCGACGCGCCGTCCTACCGCGCCGACCAGATGCCGTACGGCGGCGTCAAGCAGTCCGGCGTGGGCCGCGAGGGCGTGCGCTACGCGATGGACGACTACACGTACGAGCGAGTCCTGGTCCTGACCGGCCTCGACATCTGATCCCGTACGGCCAAAGAGCCGACGGCCGGAGCCCACTGTGCGGGGGCTCCGGCCGTCTTCCTTTTCCCGCCCGCTCCCACGGGGTACGACTCACTGGTAGCACCGGCCGGCACGTCCCGGCCACCCCGACTCCGGCGGCGAGGTGAGTCCCCTCATGTCCGCAACACCCCCCAGCGACACCCAACCGGGCGCAGACCCGGGCGCGGTCCCCGGCACACGGTCCGGCACCGGGCCCAAGGTCACCGAGCGCGAGGCACGGAAGGTCGCGGAGGCGGCCCGGGAACAGGACTGGCGCAAGCCCAGCTTCGCCAAGGAACTCTTCCTCGGACGCTTCCGGCTCGACCTGATCCACCCCCACCCGCTCCCCGCCGACGAGGACGTCCGGCGCGGCGAGGCCTTCCTGGCCCGGCTGCGGGAGTTCTGCGAGACGGCGCTCGCCGACGGACTCGCGGCCCGGATCGAGCGCGAGGCGAAGATCCCCGACGAGACGGTGCGCGGCCTGGCGGAGCTCGGCGCCCTCGGGATGAAGATCGGCACCGAGTACGGCGGCCTCGGCCTCACCCAGGTCTACTACAACAAGGCGCTCGCCCTCGTCGGCTCGGTCAGCCCGGCCATCGGGGCCCTGCTCTCCGCGCACCAGTCGATCGGCGTGCCCCAGCCGCTCAAGATGTTCGGCACGCAGGAGCAGAAGGACCGCTACCTGCCGCGCTGCGCCACCACCGCCATCAGCGCCTTCCTCCTCACCGAGCCCGACGTGGGCTCCGACCCGGCTCGGCTGGCCACCACCGCGGTGCCGGACGGCGACGACGCGTACGTCCTCGACGGCGTGAAGCTGTGGACCACCAACGGGGTCGTCGCGGACCTCCTCGTCGTGATGGCCCGCGTCCCGGCGTCCGAGGGCCACCGCGGCGGCATCACCGCCTTCGTGGTCGAGGCAGACTCCCCGGGCGTCACCGTCGAGCACCGCAACGCCTTCATGGGCCTGCGCGGCCTGGAGAACGGCGTCACCCGCTTCCACCGGGTCCGGGTCCCCGCGGACCAGCGCATCGGCGCCGAGGGCGCCGGCCTGAAGATCGCGCTGACCACCCTGAACACCGGCCGGCTCTCCCTGCCCGCCATGTGCGTCGGCGCCGGCAAGTGGTGCCTGAAGATCGCCCGGGAATGGTCCGGCGTCCGCGAGCAGTGGGGGAGGCCGGTCGCGCGGCACGAGGCCGTCGGAGCCAAGATCTCCTTCATCGCCGCCACCACCTTCGCCCTCGAAGCGGTCGTCGACCTCGCCTCCCAGATGGCCGACGAGGACCGCAACGACATCCGCATCGAGGCTGCGCTCGCCAAGCTCTACGGCTCCGAGATGGCCTGCCTGATGGCCGACGAGCTGGTCCAGATCCGCGGCGGCCGCGGCTTCGAGACCGCCGAGTCCCTCGCCGCCCGCGGCGAGCGCGCCGTCCCCGCCGAGCAGATGCTCCGCGACCTGCGCATCAACCGGATCTTCGAGGGCTCCACCGAGATCATGCACCTGCTGATCGCCCGCGAGGCCGTCGACGCCCACCTGTCGGTCGCCGGCGACCTCATCGACCCCGAGAAGGACCTCGGCGAGAAGGCGAAGGCGGGCGCCCGCGCCGCCGGGTTCTACGCCCGCTGGCTCCCGAAGCTCGCGACCGGCGCCGGCCAGGTCCCCGGCACCTACCGCGCCTTCCACCCCGGCGGCCACCCCGACCTCGCCACCCACCTGCGCCACGTCGAGCGCAGCGCCCGCAAACTCGCCCGCGCCACCTTCTACGCCATGTCCCGCTGGCAGGGCCGGATGGAGACCAAACAGGGCTTCCTCGGCCGCGTCGTCGACATCGGCGCCGAACTCTTCGCAATGAGCGCCGCCTGCGTCCGCGCCGAGCACCTGCGCGCCACCGGCGACCACGGCCGCGAGGCCTACCAGCTGGCCGACGCCTTCTGCCACCAGTCCCGGCTGCGCGTCGAGGAGCTCTTCGGCCGCCTCTGGTCCAACACCGACGACCTCGACCGCAAGGTCGTCGCGGGCGTCCTCACCGGCACCTACACCTGGCTGGAGGAGGGCGTCCTGGACCCGTCCGGCGACGGCCCCTGGATCGCGGACGCCACCCCCGGCCCCTCACAGAAGGAGAACGTGCACCGCCCCCTGCGCTGACCTGCGATCATCGAAGCCAGTCGGATGGACGTACGGGTACGAGCACGAGGCGGCGGCGATGTCGACGGCCATGGAAGACCGCGCCGGCCGGCGCCTGGCCTGGTGCGTGGCGCTGGTCCTGCGCCACGCACCGGACCACGTCGCCGCCGGCCTCCTGGGCCGGCTCGACGGGCCGGCCCGCAAGTACCTCACCCGCGACGAGTGGCTGCCCGCCCCCGCCGTGACGCTGCTGCTGCGCCACGGCACCGCGCAGGACCGGCACTACATCGCCCGCAACCCCCGCGTCGTCGGCCGCCCGCTGCCGGGCCTGCCCGGCCCCGCGCGCTACGCGGCCCGCCCCGGGCCGTCGCCCGAGCTGCTGGCGGAGGTCGGTCCGGGCCCGTTCGGCGCCGACGAACTGCTCGGGCTGCTGCGGCGCCACGGCCGCCGGCCCCGGGTGCCGCTGACCCTGCTGCGGATGCCGCACGCCCCGCTCGACCCCGAAACCCTCCTGCGCGAGCACGCCCGTACGCCGCTGCCGCCCGGGGCCGTCGAGGCCCTGCTGCTGGTCGGCGGACTGCCGCCGCAGACCGCCGGGGCCCTGCTCGGCGCCGGCGCCGGGGACGGCGCCGCGGCGCCGGAGGCGTACGGGCGCTCCTGGCACCGTCCGGCCGTGCGGGCCGTCCGGATGGGGCTGCTGACCTTCGAGGAGCTCGTCGCCCACGTCGCCCCCGCGCACCGGACCCTGCTCCTCGCGGACCCGGCCGGGCCCGCGCCCCGGGGCCTGCGCTGGAACCTCCCCGAGCGGACCGGCATGCGCACGGCCGTCGCCCGGGCCCTGCGCCCCCTCGGCGACGACCCCCGGCTCTGGGCCGAACTGCTGCGGCACGCCCGTACCGTCCCGCTGTCCCTGCCGGAGCTCGCCGCCGGCCTGGCCGCCGGGACGCTGCCCGAACCGCCGGACGGCCCGGGGCCCGCCGGGCTCGAAGCGGCGGTCCGTTCACTGGCCCCGAGGGCCGAGCCCGATCCGCAGGGCGGCGTGGAGCGCGAACTGGCCCTGGCGAGCCTCGCGGTGCCGATGGAGACCGTCGCGGAGGACATCCGCTGGGTACGGGACTGCCTGGCGCGCGGGCTCCTCGACGGCGCGGACGTCGTCCGGCACAAGCTGCCCGCCTGCTGGGCCCTGGACGAGGACCACTGGCTGGGGGAGACCTACACCCCCGACCGGCACGACCGGCCCGGACCGGTGCTGACCGCGCGGGCCGAGGCGGACCGGCTGTTCGCCCTCGCCCTCGGCGAGGACCCCGACGCCTGGTGGTCGGTGGCCCGGGCACTCCCCGAGTTCGCCGGAACGCTCCCGCACCTCCTTCTGCGCGTCACGGACGGGGGCTCCGTGTCCACGCGCCCCTGAGTTGCGGCAACAATGGGGGCATGAGCGACCGTCCAGCCCCCCTCGCCGACCCGCACCTCCTCTTCGACCCCGCGGCCGGCCGCCGGGACATCGTCATCCTCGGCTCCACCGGTTCGATCGGCACCCAGGCCATCGACCTGGCCCTGCGCAACCCGGAGCTGTTCCGGGTCACCGCCCTCTCCGCCGCCGGCGGACGGGTGGAGCTGCTGGCCGAGCAGGCCCGGCTGCTGCGGGTCGGCACGGTGGCCGTCGCGCGCGAAGACGCCGTCCCGGCGCTGAAAGAGGCGCTGAGCGCCCGGTACGGCCCCTCCGAGCCGCTGCCCGAGATCCTGGCCGGCCCCGACGCCGCCACCGAACTCGCCGCCTCCGCGTGCCACACCGTCCTCAACGGCATCACCGGTTCCATCGGGCTGGCGCCCACGCTCGCCGCGCTGCGGGCGGGCCGGACCCTGGCCCTCGCCAACAAGGAGTCGCTGATCGTCGGCGGCCCGCTGGTCAAGGCCCTCGCCCGGCCCGGCCAGATCATCCCGGTCGACTCCGAGCACGCGGCGCTCTTCCAGGCGCTCGCCGCCGGCACCCGGGCCGACGTGCGCAAGCTCGTGGTCACCGCCTCCGGCGGACCCTTCCGCGGCCGTACGCGCGAGGAGCTGGCGGGGGTCACCGTCCAGGACGCCCTGGCCCACCCGACCTGGGCCATGGGCCCGGTGATCACCATCAACTCGGCGACGCTGGTGAACAAGGGGCTGGAGGTCATCGAGGCCCACCTGCTCTACGACATCCCCTTCGAGCGGATCGAGGTCGTGGTCCATCCGCAGTCCTACGTCCACTCGATGGTGGAGTTCACGGACGGCTCCACGCTCGCCCAGGCCACCCCGCCCGACATGCGCGGCCCCATCGCGATCGGCCTCGGCTGGCCCCACCGCGTGCCGGACGCCGCCCCCGCCTTCGACTGGACCAAGGCGTCCGCCTGGGAGTTCTTCCCGCTCGACACCGAGGCCTTCCCCGCGGTCGGCCTGGCCCGGCACGTGGGCGCGCTCGGCGGGACGGCCCCGGCGGTGTTCAACGCGGCCAACGAGGAGTGCGTCGAGGCGTTCCTGGCCGGTCGGCTGCCGTTCACAGCAATCATGGATACCGTCTCTGCCGTGGTCGATGAGCACGGGACGCCGGAGTCGGGAACCTCCCTGACGGTCCGGGACGTCCTCGAGGCGGAGACCTGGGCCAGGGCCCGGGCGCGGGAGATGGCGGCGCGGGCCGCCGTGGAGGCGAGCGCATGACCGTTCTGATGACCGTACTCGGGATCGTGATCTTCGCGGTCGGGCTGCTGGTCTCCATCGCCTGGCACGAGCTGGGGCACCTGTCCACGGCCAAGATCTTCGGCATCCGGGTGCCGCAGTACATGGTCGGCTTCGGCCCGACCGTGTGGTCGCGCCACCGGGGCGAGACCGAGTACGGGATCAAGGCCATCCCGATGGGCGGCTACATCCGCATGATCGGGATGTTCCCGCCCGGCGAGGACGGCAAGGTCACCGCCCGCTCGACCTCGCCGTTCCGGTCGATGATCGAGGACGCGCGCTCGGCGGCGTACGAGGAGCTCCAGCCCGGCGACGAGAAGCGGCTCTTCTACACGCGCAAGCCGTGGAAGCGCGTCATCGTGATGTTCGCCGGCCCGTTCATGAACCTGATCCTGGCCGTGGCGATCTTCCTCACCACGCTCATGACCTTCGGGGTGAACACCCAGACCACCTCGGTCGCCTCGGTCTCGGACTGCGTCATCCAGCAGAGCGAGAAGCGCGACAAGTGCGCCGCCGGCGACCCGGCCGCCCCCGCCAAGGCCGCCGGACTCCAGGCCGGCGACAAGATCGTCGCCTTCAACGGCCGCAGGGCCGACGACTGGGCCGCCCTCCAGAAGGACATCCGCTCCACCGTCGGACCCGCCACGATCACCGTCGTGCGGGCCGGGCAGCGGATCGACCTGAAGGCCGACCTGATCGAGAACAAGGTCGCCAAGACCGACGGCAGCGGCAAGTACGTCAAGGACCAGTACGTCACCGCGGGCTTCCTCGGCTTCGCCCCCGCCTCCGGCTACGTCCCCCAGACCTTCGGCCAGTCCGCCGACCGCATGGGCGAGATGATGCAGGCCGGCGTCGCCTCGCTGGTCCAGCTGCCCTCCAAGGTCCCGGACCTGTGGAACGCGGCCTTCAACGGTGCCGATCGCGCCCAGGACAGCCCGATGGGCGTCGTCGGAGCCGCACGGGTCAGCGGGGAGATCTTCAACCTCGACCTGCCGGCCACGCACATCCTGGTGATCTTCCTCAACCTGCTGGCCGGCTTCAACCTGTCGCTGTTCCTCTTCAACATGCTGCCGCTGCTCCCGCTCGACGGCGGGCACATCGCGGGAGCCCTGTGGGAGTCGCTGCGGCGCAATCTCGCCCGGCTGTTCAAGCGCCCCGACCCGGGCCCGTTCGACGTGGCGAAGCTGATGCCCGTCGCGTACGTCGTCGCCAGCGTCTTCATCTGCTTCACGCTGCTGGTGATGGTGGCCGACGTGGTCAACCCGATCAAGATCACCTGACGCCGGAGCGGTTTACACCACGCGGCGGTGAGCCGGGCACACATCGTGCCCGGCTCCCTACGTTCGGGTGGCACACCCCCTCGGATGCGGGGGAGGCGCGCTGATTGGCGTAATCTCGAAGGCTGGAGCCCGCCGATCTCGGGACCTTGATCCACACCTTGGGGTTGCACAGCAGATGACTGCCATCTCTCTCGGAATGCCGGCCGTGCCGACGAAGCTTGCCGACCGCAGGGTCAGCCGCAAGATCCAGGTCGGTTCCGTGGCCGTCGGAGGCGACGCACAGATCTCGGTGCAGTCGATGACCACCACCCGCACGTCCGACATCGGCGCCACGCTCCAGCAGATCGCCGAGCTCACGGCCGCCGGCTGCAACATCGTGCGCGTGGCCTGCCCGACCCAGGACGACGCCGACGCCCTCGCGGTCATCGCGAAGAAGTCGCAGATCCCGGTCATCGCCGACATCCACTTCCAGCCCAAGTACGTGTTCGCCGCCATCGACGCCGGCTGCGCCGCCGTCCGCGTGAACCCGGGCAACATCAAGCAGTTCGACGACAAGGTCAAGGAGATCGCGCGGGCCGCGAAGGACACCGGCACCCCGATCCGGATCGGTGTCAACGCGGGCTCCCTCGACGCCCGGCTGCTGAAGAAGTACGGCAAGGCCACCCCCGAGGCGCTGGTCGAGTCCGCGCTGTGGGAGGCCTCCCTCTTCGAGGAGCACGGCTTCGGCGACATCAAGATCTCGGTCAAGCACAACGACCCGGTCGTCATGGTCAACGCCTACCGCCAGCTCGCCGCCGCCTGCGACTACCCGCTGCACCTCGGCGTCACCGAGGCCGGCCCCGCCTTCCAGGGCACCATCAAGTCCGCCGTCGCCTTCGGCGCGCTGCTCTCCGAGGGCATCGGCGACACCATCCGCGTCTCCCTCTCCGCGCCGCCGGTCGAGGAGGTCAAGGTCGGCAACCAGATCCTGGAGTCGCTGAACCTCAAGCCGCGCCGCCTGGAGATCGTCTCCTGCCCGTCCTGCGGACGCGCCCAGGTCGACGTCTACAAGCTGGCCGAGGAGGTCACGGCGGGCCTGGAGGGCATGGAGGTCCCGCTGCGCGTCGCGGTCATGGGGTGCGTCGTGAACGGCCCCGGCGAGGCCCGCGAGGCCGACCTCGGCGTCGCCTCCGGCAACGGCAAGGGCCAGATCTTCGTGAAGGGCGAGGTCATCAAGACCGTCCCCGAGTCGAAGATCGTGGAGACCCTCATCGAAGAGGCGATGAAGATCGCCGAGCAGATGGAGCGGGACGGCATCACCTCGGGCGAGCCCACGGTGGCCATCGGCGTGTGAGCCGCCGGGCGCCCACCGGCCCCGGCCCCGGCCCCGTTCCCGCAGCTCGGGGGCGGGGCCGGGGCTTTTTCGTGACCTGCGGGACACGGCATCCCCCAGCGGCTGCGGGTACAGTGCGGAGATCAGCAGACTTGCACGGTGAGGCCCCAGTGTTGACGCAGACCACCACCCGGGTCCTTGAGCCCAGTGATCTCGACGCCGCGCTCGACGTCCTCGGACGCGAGCCGGTGGCGAACGCGTTCGTCACCTCGCGGGTCCAGGTCGCCGGACTCGACCCCTGGCGTCTGGGCGGCGAGATGTGGGGCTGGTACACCGGCGGCGAGCTCCGCTCCCTCTGCTACGCCGGCGCCAACCTGGTCCCGGTCTGCGCCGGACCCGACGCCGTGCGCGCCTTCGCCGAACGGGCCCGCCGCACCGGCCGCCGCTGCTCCTCCATCGTCGGCCCCGTCGAGGCCACCAGGCTGCTCTGGCAGCTCCTGGAGCCCTCCTGGGGCCCGGCCCGCGACGTCCGCTCCCGCCAGCCCCTCATGACCATCGAGCAGCCGTCCGCCACGGTCACGGCCGATCCCCGGGTCCGCCGTGTCCGCAAGGACGAGATGGACGTGATCATGCCCGCCTGCGTGGCCATGTTCACCGAGGAGGTCGGGATCTCGCCGATGGCCGGCGACGGCGGCCTCCTCTACCAGGCCCGGGTCGCCGAGCTCGTCGGCACCGGCCGCTCCTTCGCCCGCGTCGAGGACGGCAAGGTCGTCTTCAAGGCGGAGATCGGCGCCGCGACCGCCCGCGCCTGCCAGATCCAGGGCGTCTGGGTGGACCCCGAGTTCCGCGGCCGCGGACACTCCGAGACCGGGATGGCCGCCGTCGTCGCCTACGCGCTGCGGGACGTGGCCCCCGTCGTCAGCCTCTACGTCAACGACTTCAACACCGCCGCGCGCGCCTCCTACCGCCGCGTCGGCTTCCGCGAGATCGGCGCCTTCATGAGCGTGCTGTTCTGAACGGCGTGCCGTGGTGAACGACGGCCGGGCCGCCCCGCCCGCCCCCCGCGCGGCAACCGGTGCGCCGCCGGCATACCGGCGGGCCCGTACCGCCAAGTAAGGTCGCCGCATGCTGCCTACCGGACTCCGCATCGGCCCCCTCGACCTCGCCGACCGCGTGGACGAGGCCCTGCGCGTGCAGGCCGTCGCCTTCGGCCTCAGCGAGGAGGAGGTCGGCATCCGGCGCTACATCGTCCAGCGCCACATGGTCTGCCGGGGCGCCCGCGCGCTCGGCGCGTTCACCGAGGACGACGCGCTCACCGGCTTCGTGTACGGGATGCCCAACGACCGCACGCACTGGTGGTCCACCATCGTCGAACCCCACCTGCTGGCGGGCGGCCACGGGACCTGGCTCGACGACTCCTTCGTGATCACCGAACTGCACGTCCACCCCGGCTTCCAGGGACACGGCGTGGGCCGCGCGCTGATCACCGGCATCACCGACGCCGCCGCCGAGCCGCGCTCGATCCTCTCCGCCATCGACACCGACAGCCCCGCCCGGGGGCTCTACCGGGCCCTCGGCTACACCGACCTCGCCCGCCGGGTGCACTTCCCGAGCGCGAGCCTCCCGTACGCCGTCATGGGCGCCCGGCTGCCGCTGCTCCGCCGCTGAATCCGGTTTCCGCCGCCCCCGCGGGCCCCGGTAGCCTCCCCGCATGTCTACGCAACACGTGCAGCGCATGTCCCGCCTCATGGCCAAGACCCTCCGCGAGGACCCGGCCGACGCCGAGACCCTCAGCCACCGGCTCCTGGTCCGCGCCGGCTACGTCCGGCGCAGCTCGGCCGGGGTGTGGACGTGGCTGCCGCTCGGCAAGCGGGTCCTGGACAACGTCTCGCGCGTCGTCCGCGAGGAGATGGACGCGATCGGGGCCCAGGAGGTGCTGCTCCCGGCGCTCCTGCCCAAGGAGCCGTACGAGGTCAGCGGGCGCTGGTCGGAGTACGGCGACCTGCTGTTCCGGCTCAAGGACCGCAAGGGCGCCGACTACCTGCTCGGCCCCACCCACGAGGAGATCTTCACCCTGCTGGTGAAGGACCAGTGCACCTCGTACAAGGACCTGCCGGTCATGCTCTACCAGATCCAGACCAAGTACCGCGACGAGGCCCGCCCCCGGTCCGGGGTGCTGCGGGGCCGCGAGTTCCAGATGAAGGACTCCTACTCCTTCGACGTCTCCGACGAGGGCCTGGAGGAGTCGTACCGCCTCCACCGCCAGGCGTACGTCCGCATCTTCGAGCGGCTCGGCCTGGACCACCGCATCGTCTCCGCCGTCTCCGGCGCCATGGGCGGCTCCGCGTCCGAGGAGTTCCTCGCCCCGGCCGAGGCCGGCGAGGACACCTTCGCGGACTGCCCCGCCTGCGACTACGCGGCGAACACCGAGGCCGTCACCTTCGCCCTGGCGCCCGCGGCGGGGGAGCACCCGCCGCTGGAGGAGGTCGACACCCCCGACACCCCGACCATCGAGACCCTGGCCGCGCACCTGGGCGTCCCCGCCTCCGCGACCCTGAAGAACCTGCTGGTGAAGGTCGACGGCGAGATCACGGCCGTCGGCGTGCCCGGTGACCGCGAGGTGGACCTCGGCAAGCTCGGCGAGCACCTGGCCCCCGCCGTCGTCGAGCTCGTCACCGCCGAGGACTTCGCGGACCGGCCCGACCTCGTCCGCGGGTACGTCGGCCCGCAGGGCCTGGAGAAGGTCCGCTACCTGGCCGACCCCCGGGTCGCGCCCGGCACCGCCTGGGTCACCGGCGCCAACCGGGCGGACACGCACGCCCGCAACGTGGTCTGCGGCCGCGACTTCGAGGTGGACCGGTACCTGGACGTCGTCGTCGTGGAGCCCGGCGACCCCTGCCCGTCCTGCGGCACCGGCCTGCGGCTCGACCGGGCGATCGAGATCGGGCACATCTTCCAGCTGGGCCGCAAGTACGCGGACGCCTTCGGGCTCGACGTGCTCGGCCGCGAGGGCAAGCCGGTCCGCGTGACCATGGGCTCGTACGGCATCGGCGTCTCGCGCGCCGTGGCGGCGCTGGCCGAGCAGACGGCCGACGAGCGCGGGCTGTGCTGGCCGGCGGCGGTGGCCCCGGCCGACGTCCACGTGGTCGCGGCGGGCAAGGCCGTCCCCCTCGCCCTCGCGGAGTCGGCGGCGTCCAGCCTGTCGGAGGCGGGCCTGCGGGTCCTGCTGGACGACCGGCCGGGCCTGTCGCCCGGCGTCAAGCTGACGGACGCGGAGCTGATCGGCGTGCCGTGGATCCTGGTCGCGGGCCGCCGCTCGGCGGAGGAGGTCGTCGAACTCCAGAACCGCGCCGCGGGCACCCGCGAGGAACTCCCCCTGGCGGAGGCCCTCGCCCGCCTGACGTAGCCGGAACCGCCCCGGTCCCCTATGCGGCGGCCCCACCCGGCGCCTTCGGGACCGCGCCCGGAACCAGCGCCGCCGGGCCGTCGCCGGGTGCCGCGCCGGACCCGGCCGGCCCGGGGCCCTCGGAGGCCGGGCCGGCCGGAGCAGGGGCCCCGCGCGCGGACGCCGCCGCGGGCGCGGGGGGCGCGGGGGCCGGGGCGGCGCGCTCCAGGAAGCGCAGGAGCTCCACCGGGAACGGCAGCACCAGGGTGGAGTTCTTCTCCGCCGCCACCGCCACCACCGTCTGCAGCAGCCGCAGCTGGAGCGCCGCGGGCTGCTCCGACATGACCTCCGCCGCCTCGGCCAGCTTGTGCGAGGCCTGGAGTTCCGCGTCCGCGTTGATCACGCGGGCGCGGCGCTCACGGTCGGCCTCCGCCTGCCGGGCCATCGACCGCTTCATCGTCTCCGGCAGGGACACGTCCTTGATCTCGACCCGGTCGATCTGGACGCCCCAGCCCACCGCAGGGCTGTCGATCATCAGCTCCAGGCCCTGGTTGAGCATCTCCCGGTTGGAGAGCAGGTCGTCCAGGTCCGACTTGCCGATGATCGACCGCAGGGAGGTCTGCGCCATCTGCGAGACCGCGAAGCGGTAGTCCTCCACCGCCACGACGGCGCTGGCCGGATCGACGACCTTGAAGTACACGACGGCGTCCACCCGCACCGTGACGTTGTCCCGGGTGATGCCCTCCTGGGCCGGCACCGGCAGCGTCACGATCTGCATGTTGACCTTGCGCAGCCGGTCCACGACCGGCACGACCGTGGTGAATCCGGGACCCCGGACCTCCTCGCGCAGCCGGCCGAAGCGGAACACCAGACCCCGCTCGTACTGCTTCACCACCCGGGCGGCGAAGCCCACGTAGACCGCGACGCCCGCACCGGCGGCGATCGCCGCTGTCAGCAGTTCCTCGACCATGACGGCCCCCTGCCAGACATACCTACCTATGTACGGTATGCCCTACAACCAGGCCGCGAACTCCAGCAGCAGCTCCGCATCCCGGCGCCTCCCCGCGGCCAGCGCCCGGTTCCCCGACTCCACCGCCCGGAACAGCGTCCAGCCCCGCAACCGGTCCCGGTCCACCTCCAGGGCGTCGGCCAGCCGGTTCATCCGGCGCCGCGCGCCGGCCGCCCCCGCCGAGGTGGCCACCTGGTCCTCCAGCCGGTCCCGGACCAGCCGCGCCAGGTCGTACGCCCGCTCCCCGACCAGCGGATCCGGACCCACCGCCAGCCACGGGGCCCGCTCGCCCGCGAGCACCTTGCCCTGCCGGAAGTTCCCGTGGAGCACCAGCTCCTCCCCGGGCACGGCCGTCAGCTCCTCGCGCGCCGCCAGGGCCGCCTCGGCCAGCGGCCGGGCCTCCGACGGGGCCGCGCGCAGGGCCGCCGCCTGCTGCTCCGTGCGCTCCGCCACCGACTCCAGCCCGTGTTCCGCCGGCGGCGCCACCCAGAGCCTGCGCAGCGTGCCGCAGGCCTCCAGCAGCGCCTTCGTCTCCGGCAGCGAGCGCAGCGACACCTCCGGGTGCAGCCGCTCCAGCAGCAGCGCCCCGTCCTCCTCGCGGTACCGGGTGTCGAGGACCCGTACGGCACCGAAGCCGCCCCAGTGGGCGAGCGCCGTCAGCTCCCGGTCCGGCCTGGCCTGCGGGGGAGCGAGCTTCAGGGCGGCGGGGGTTCCGTCGTCGTACCGGACGAGGACCACCAGACTGCTGCGCCCGCCCGGGGCCTGCACCCGCTGGGCCTGCACCCCGCGCCGGGTCAGCGCGGCCTCGGCGAGACCGGGCAACCGCCCCAGCCAGTCCGCGTCCCGCGCCGTCTCCGGCAGTTCGCCGAGCGCCCGTACAAGCCGCTGCGGCGGTTCGAAAGCCATGCGTGCGTGGTCCCTTTCAGCTGGTCCGGGCTCGTTCCGAGCGTTCCGCGAGCCCAGGGAAGGCTACGCCGCCACCACGCCAGCGTGCCGCGCGCACGGCCGCGGCGCTCAGCGCGTCGGCCGCCTCGCGGCGCAGCGGACCCTCCGCGGCCCGCACCAGATCGGAGTAGGCGCCCGCCACCCGGTCCTCGATCTCGGCGGCCAGCCGCTCGGCGTCGGCGGGCGTGCGCACCGCGAACGGCAGCGCGTACGCCGCCTCCGAGGGCCGGGGCGAGCCGCCCAGCTCCCGCACCGTCCGGGTGAGCGCGTCGCGGCGGGCGAGGTGGCCCCCGAACGCCTCGCGGGCCTCGTTCGCGCGGGCCGCGGCGGCCCGGGCGCCGATCACCCCGTAGCCGTACGCGGCCGCGTGCTCGGCGGCCAGGGCGGCCTGCGCGGCGGTCAGCGCCCGGCCGGCGGGGGAGGGCTCGGGCTTCACGACGCGGCTCCGGGGTTCGAGGTCAGCAGGTACGCGTGCACGGCGCCGCAGGCGGCCACCGAGGCCAGCAGCCGGGCCAGCTCCCCGGGGGCCGCGGCCAGGTCGATGGTCCGGGACTCGGACAGGGACCGCTCGGCGTCCGCGAGGGCGGTCAGCGCGTCGGCGGGCTTCGCGGGCACCGGCCCGCCGCGCCCCGTCCCGGGCGCGGCCGCCCCCGTACCGCCGGACGGGGGAGCGGACGCGGCGGCGGACGGGGAACCGGTGGCGGCGGGGGACAGGGCCGCGGTGTGCGCCGCGACGGCGGCGCGCAGCGGCGCGAGCCGCTCCGCCAGGGCCGGATGGGCGGCGGTCGTGGCGTCGTAACGTTCCAGCAGGTGCCCGCTGTCACGAACGGCCGTCTCCCGCATCCGCCGTTCGAGTGGAACCACGGAGTCGCCGCCGGACGGGCCCCCGTCGCACCCGGACAGCAGTACGGCGCCGGCCGCACCGGCCGCGCCGGCCAGCACGCTTCTTCGCGAGGGTCTCAAAGACGGGGTCCAGGGCACGGCGGCGTCCTCGGGGGTGCGGCGGGGCAGGGTGTGATCACGGTACCCGGGGCCCTGTCCACAGGGCGGACGGCAACACCCCCCGCGACCGGATACCCTTTGACCTGACGCACGACGGAAACCACAACAGCACACGCGGCCGAGGAGTCACCCGGATGAGCACCACCCAGAGCGACAGGCTGCGCGCATTGCTGGAGCCGCTCGTCGCCGCCAAGGGCCTGGACCTCGAGGACATCGAGCTGTCCAAGGCGGGCAAGCGCCGGATGCTGCGCATCATCGTGGACTCCGACGAGGGCGTGGAGCTGGACGTGTGCGCCGAGCTGAGCCGTGAGGTCTCCGACCAGCTCGACGCGTCCGACGTGATGGGCGAGGACGAGTACGTCCTCGAAGTCAGCTCCCCGGGCGCGGACCGCCCGCTGAGCGAGCACCGTCACTACGTTCGGGCGATCGGCCGCCTCGTCAAGTTTCAGCTGACCACCGAAGGTGAGAAGGGTGCCGGGGAACTGGTCGCCCGCATCCTCGACGTCGACGACGAGGGGCTGGACCTCGAAGTACCGGGCGTGAAGGGCCGCAAGGCGACCGCCCGCCGCATCGCGTTTTCCGACATCGCCAAGGCGCGTGTCGAGATCGAGTTCAACCGCAAGGACAAGAAGGAAGAGGAGGCGTAGTCGTGGACATCGACATGAGTGCCCTGCGGGGTCTGGTCCGGGAGAAGGAGATCTCCTTCGACCTGCTCGTCGAGGCGATCGAGTCGGCCCTCCTCATCGCGTACCACCGGACCGACGGGAGCTTCCGCCGCGCACGCGTCGAGCTGGACCGCACCAACGGTCACGTGGTCGTGTGGGCGACGGAAGACCCGAGGGACCTCGAAGAGGGACAGGAGCCCAAGGAGTTCGACGACACCCCGTCGGACTTCGGCCGGATCGCCGCGACGACCGCCAAGCAGGTGATCCTGCAGCGTCTGCGCGACGCCGAGGACGACCTGACCTTCGGCGAGTTCGCGGGCCGCGAGGGCGACGTCATCACCGGCGTCGTCCAGCAGGGCAAGGACCCGAAGAACGTCCTCGTCGACATCGGCAAGCTGGAGGCCATCCTGCCGGTGCAGGAGCAGGTCCCCGGTGAGGACTACACGCACGGGCTGCGCCTGAAGGCGTACGTCGTGCGCGTGGCGAAGGGTGTCCGCGGTCCGTCCGTGACCCTGTCGCGCACCCACCCCAACCTGGTGAAGAAGCTCTTCTCCCTGGAGGTCCCGGAGATCGCCGACGGCAGCGTCGAGATCTCCGCGATCGCCCGCGAGGCCGGCCACCGCACCAAGATCGCCGTCCGGTCCACCCGCTCGGGCCTGAACCCGAAGGGCGCCTGCATCGGCCCGATGGGCAGCCGCGTGCGCAACGTGATGGCCGAGCTGCACGGCGAGAAGATCGACATCGTCGACTGGTCGGACGACCCGGCGGAGATGGTCGCGAACGCGCTGTCCCCCGCCCGGGTGAGCGAGGTCGAGGTCGTCGACTGGGACACCCGCTCCGCACGGGTGACCGTCCCCGACTACCAGCTGTCGCTGGCCATCGGCAAGGAGGGCCAGAACGCCCGCCTCGCCGCACGGCTCACGGGCTGGCGCATCGACATCCGTCCCGACACCGAGGTGTCCTCGGACACAGACCGGGACCGGAACGCGGACCGGGGCGCCGACCGGGAATAAACCGGTACCGGTCGGGGCTTCCCGGGCGGTACACAGGATCACGACACCGCGCGCCGGAACCTCATGCGAGGTTCCGGGGGTTTCGACAGCGGATCGTGGGACATCGGATCACGACAACATCCGTTCGATTTTTCACCTGAAGGGGTGAGGTCGGTACGGGGAGGTAGACTTAGGCGTGTCTGGCCGGACGCAAGCCCGCGCATGCCCCGAACGCACCTGTGTGGGGTGTCGGGAGCGAGCGGCCAAGAACGATCTGCTGCGCATCGTGGCGGTCGGTGACGAATGCGTCCCCGATCCTCGCGGTACGCTGCCCGGCCGGGGTGCCTACGTGCACCCCGCCGTGGTCTGCCTCGACCAGGCGGTCCGCCGCCGCGCGTTCCCCCGGGCCCTTCGGTCCACCGGAGCGCTCGACACCGCGGAACTGCGCACAGCGGTGGCCGTTCAGGCCGAGGCGACACCGTAAGACACAGAACGGCACGGACGAACCGTGCGGTCAGGTACCTCGCGAGTTGGAAGTAGGTCGAGATTGCGATGAGCACCACTCGATGAGTACGCGATGAGTACGCCCATGAAGTAGCAACGGTCCGGCGTAACCCGGACCTAAAAGGAGCGAAGTGGCTAAGGTCCGGGTATATGAACTCGCCAAGGAGTTCGGAGTTGAGAGCAAGGTCGTCATGGCCAAGCTCCAGGAACTCGGTGAGTTCGTCCGTTCGGCGTCCTCGACGATCGAGGCGCCGGTTGTACGCAAGTTGACCGACGCGCTGCAGGGTCCCGGCGGCAACGCCGGCAAGTCCGCCGCGAAGCCGGGTGCGCCCCGCAAGGCCGCGCCCGCCAAGCCCGGGGCTCCCGCCCCGGCACGTCCGGGAGCGCCGAAGCCCGGCGCCCCGGCCCCCAAGCCGGTCGTCGCGGAGGCCCCGGCCGCCGCAGCGCCCGCACCGGTGACCCCGGCCGGTTCCGGCCCGCGTCCCGGCCCGAAGGCTCCGGCCGCCCCGAAGCCCGCTCCGGCGGCTCCCGTGGCGACCGAGTTCTCCGCGCCCCCGGCGGCGGCCCCGGCCGCCCCGGCGCGCACCGAACGGCCCGCCGCCGCGGCTCCCGGCCCCCGTCCGGCGCAGCAGCGTCCGGCCCAGGGTCAGGGCGGCCAGTCCGGCGCCCGTCCCGGCGCCCCGCGCCCGGCCGGTTCCGCCCCCGGCGCCCCGTCGCAGCGTCCCGCGGGCCCCGGCTCGCAGGCCCCGCGTCCCCAGGGCGCCCGTCCGGCCGGTCCCCGTCCGGGCAACAACCCCTTCACCTCTGGTGGCTCCACCGGCATGGCGCGCCCGCAGGCGCCCCGTCCGGCCGGCGCCCCCCGTCCCGGTGCCCCCGGCGCCGGCGGCGGCCAGGGTGCCCCCCGCCCGCAGGGCGGCCCCGGCGGCGCTCCGCGTCCGCAGGGTCAGGGTGCGGGCCGTCCGACCCCGGGCGGCATGCCGCGCCCGCAGGGCGGCGCCCCGCGTCCCGGTGGTGCCCCCGGTGGTAACCGTCCCAACCCGGGCATGATGCCGCAGCGTCCCGCTGCCGGTGGTCCCGGTCCCCGTCCCGGCGGCGGCCCCGGTGGCCGTGGTCCCGGTGCGGGCGGCGCAGGTCGCCCCGGTGGCGGCGGCGCCCGTCCCGGTGGCGGCGGCTTCGCCGGCCGTCCGGCCGGTCCGGGCTCGCGTCCCGGCGGCGGTGGCGGCTTCGGCGGTCCCCGTCCCGGTGGCGGCGGCTTCGGCGGCGGTCCGGCCGGTGCCGGTGGCGGCGGTCGTCCCGGCTTCGGCGGTCGTCCCGGTGGTCCCAATGCCCGTGGTGGCACGCAGGGTGCCTTCGGCCGTCCCGGCGGTCCGGCGCGTCGTGGTCGCAAGTCCAAGCGCCAGCGTCGCCAGGAATACGAGGCCATGCAGGCCCCGTCGGTCGGCGGCGTCATGCTGCCGCGTGGTCACGGCGAGACCGTTCGCCTGTCGCGCGGTGCCTCCCTCACCGACTTCGCGGAGAAGATCAACGCCAACCCGGCGTCGCTCGTCGCCGTGATGATGAACCTCGGCGAGATGGTCACTGCCACGCAGTCCGTCTCCGACGAGACCCTCGAAATGCTGGCCGGCGAGATGAACTACGTCGTTCAGATCGTCAGCCCGGAGGAAGAGGACCGCGAGCTCCTCGAGGGCTTCGACATCGAGTTCGGCGAGGACGAGGGCGGCGAGGAATTCCTCATGCCGCGTCCGCCGGTCGTGACCGTCATGGGTCACGTCGACCACGGTAAGACCCGACTGCTCGACGCCATCCGCAAGACGAACGTCGTTGCGGGCGAGGCCGGTGGCATCACGCAGCACATCGGTGCGTACCAGGTCGGTACCGAGGTCAACGGTGAAGAGCGCAAGATCACCTTCATCGACACCCCGGGTCACGAGGCGTTCACCGCCATGCGTGCCCGTGGTGCCAAGTCGACCGACATCGCGATCCTCGTGGTCGCGGCCAACGACGGCGTCATGCCGCAGACGATCGAGGCGCTCAACCACGCCCAGGCCGCCGGCGTCCCGATCGTCGTCGCGGTCAACAAGATCGACGTCGAGGGTGCCGACCCGGTCAAGGTGCGCGGTCAGCTCACCGAGTTCGGTCTGGTCGCCGAGGAGTACGGCGGCGACACGATGTTCGTCGACATCTCCGCCAAGCAGGGTCTGCACATCGACTCCCTGCTGGAGGCCGTCGTCCTCACCGCCGACGCCTCGCTCGACCTGCGCGCCAACCCGGAGCAGGACGCTCAGGGTATTGCGATCGAGTCCCACCTCGACCGCGGCCGCGGTGCCGTCGCCACCGTCCTCGTCCAGCGCGGTACCCTCCGCGTCGGCGACACGATGGTCGTGGGCGACGCCTACGGCCGAGTGCGCGCCATGCTCGACGACAAGGGCAACAACGTCGAGGAAGCGGGTCCCGCGACCCCCGTCCTGGTCCTGGGTCTCACCAACGTCCCCGGTGCCGGCGACAACTTCCTCGTCGTCGACGAGGACCGCACCGCCCGTCAGATCGCCGAGAAGCGTGCTGCGCGAGAGCGCAACGCCAACTTCGCCAAGCGCGTCCGCCGGGTGTCCCTGGAAGACCTCGACTCGGTCCTCAAGGCCGGTCTGGTCCAGGAACTCAACCTCATCATCAAGGGCGACGCGTCCGGTGCGGTGGAGGCCCTCGAGTCCTCGCTGCTCCAGCTCGACGTCGGCGAAGAGGTCGACATCCGCATCCTGCACCGTGGTGTGGGTGCGGTCACCGAGTCCGACATCAACCTGGCGATGGGCTCCGACGCCATCGTCATCGGCTACAACGTCCGTGCGGCCGGCCGTGCCGCGCAGATGGCGGAGCGCGAGGGTGTCGACGTCCGCTACTACTCGGTGATCTACCAGGCCATCGAGGAGATCGAGGCGGCCCTGAAGGGTCTCCTCAAGCCGGAGTACGAAGAGGTCGAGCTCGGTACGGCGGAGGTCCGCGAGGTCTTCCGCTCGTCCAAGCTGGGCAACATCGCCGGTGTCCTCATCCGGTCCGGCGAGGTCAAGCGCAACACCAAGGCGCGGCTCCTGCGCGATGGCAAGGTCATCGCCGAGAGCCTCACCATCTCCGGTCTGCGCCGCTTCAAGGACGACGTCACCGAGATCCGCGAAGGCTTCGAGGGCGGTATCAACCTCGGTAACTTCAACGACATCAAGATCGACGACGTCATCGCGACGTACGAGATGCGCGAGAAGCCCCGCGCGTAAGCGCGAGGCGGTTCGCACCGTGTCGTAACACCGGGGCCGGTCGGCGGAATATCCGTCGATCGGCCCCGGCCGTTGCGTGTACGGTTCTGGTGACCCGGCCGCACGGCGGCCGGGTGATCCTGCCGGGCGAGGGCCCGGCAGGCCACCGAACCCGCACCGGCGGGACATCCGGAACTGCATGTACGTGGGGACTCTGTCCTTCGATCTGCTCCTCGGCGACGTTCACTCGCTGAAGGAGAAACGCTCCGTCGTCCGGCCCATCGTGGCCGAGCTCCACCGCAAGTTCTCCGTGAGCGCGGCTGAAGTGGGCGACCAGGACCTGCACCGCAGGGCCCGACTCGGGGTCGCTCTGGTGAGTGGGGACGCGGGGTTCCTGTCGGACGTACTGGACCGCTGCGAGCGGCTGGTCGCGGCACGTCCGGAAGTGGAGCTGCTGTCCGTACGACGGCGCCTCCACGGTGATGAAGACTGATTGCTTGTCTGCAAGAAAGAAGGAGACGGACCAGTGGCCGACAATGCGCGGGCGAAGAAGCTGGCGGACCTCATCCGGGAGGTGGTGGCCGAGAAGCTGCAGCGCGGTGTCAAGGACCCCCGCCTCGGTACGCACGTGACCATCACGGACACCCGGGTCACCGGCGACCTTCGGGAGGCCACGGTCTTCTACACGGTCTACGGGGACGACGAGGACCGGGCCAGCGCGGCAGCGGGCCTGGAGAGCGCCAAGGGCGTTCTGCGCTCCGCGGTCGGCCGGGCGGCGGGAACCAAGTTCACGCCCACCCTGACCTTCGTCGCGGACGCCCTCCCGGAGAACGCCAAGACCATCGAGGACCTCCTGGAGAAGGCGCGGACCTCCGACGCCCAGGTGCGCGAGGTCTCCTCCGGTGCGAAGTACGCCGGCGATGCCGACCCGTACAAGAAGCCCGACGAGGACGACGACTCCGACGAGGACGCAGCCGCGGAATGAGCACCGAAGCAGGGAAGACTCCGGACGGCCTTGTCATCGTCGACAAGCCGTCCGGTTTCACGTCGCACGACGTGGTCGCCAAGATGCGCGGGATCGCCAGGACCCGCCGCGTCGGCCACGCCGGCACGCTCGACCCGATGGCGACGGGCGTGCTGGTCCTGGGCGTCGAGAAGGCCACCAAGCTCCTCGGCCACCTCGCGCTCACGGAGAAGGAGTACCTCGGCACGATCCGGCTGGGCCAGAACACCCTGACGGACGACGCCGAAGGCGAGCTGACCTCCTCCACGGACGCCACCGGGGTCACCCGGGACGCCGTGGACGCGGGCATCGCCAAGCTGTCCGGCGAGATCATGCAGGTCCCGTCGAAGGTCAGCGCCATCAAGATCAAGGGGGTGCGCTCCTACAAGCGCGCCCGCGACGGCGAGGACTTCGAGATCCCGGCCCGGCCGGTGACCGTCTCGTCGTTCCAGGTGTACGACATGCGCGAGGCGGAGGCCGAGGACGGCACCAAGGTCGTCGACCTCGTCGTCTCCGTCGTCTGCTCCAGCGGTACGTACATCCGCGCCCTCGCCCGCGACCTCGGCGCCGACCTCGGCGTGGGCGGCCACCTGACGGCGCTGCGGCGCACCCGGGTGGGCCCGTACAAGATCGACCGGGCGCGGACGCTGGACCAGCTCCAGGAGGAGCTGACCGTCATGCCGATCAGCGAGGCGGCCGCGGCGGCCTTCCCGCGCTGGGACCTGGACGCCCGGCGGGCCTCGCTGCTCGCCAACGGCGTGCGGATCGAGATGCCGGAGGTCTACGGGGACGGGCGGACGGTCGCGGTCTACGGACCGGAGGGCGCGCTGCTCGGGCTCGTGGAGAGCAAGGGCGGGAAGGCGAAGTCCCTCGCGGTCTTCGTCTGACGGCCGGGTCCGGTTGTCCGGGCCGGGTCGAGCTGTCGAGCCCGGCCGAGTTGACGAGCCGGGCCGAGTTGATCGAGCCGGGTCACGCTGATCCGGTCTGCGGAGCGTCGACGTCCTGTCCGGGGCGGTGGCGCTCCGTTCGTCTGTGGTCGGCCTGGCCGGGTGGGCCGGGCCGCGCGGCCCGTACCGCGTCGGAGTCGGCTGGTGTTGACGTGGAGCGGTGAGCGCACATCGCTTGCTGCTCACCGCTCCACGACCCCCCTCGGGTAGGTCTCTATCCATCCGAGTCCCTGTATTCACCCGTCCGAGCAGGCGCTCGGAGTGAATGGAGGGAGCGTAAGGGGGCGCGTTCGCCTCGCGTGCTGTTCGTGCTGATCTTCACCTGCCTACCGTCGTGCGTACGCGGCGTTGCGGGGAGTGGTGCGGCCATGACGGAAGTTGCGGACGGGGCGGGCGGGGTTGCCGATACCGATACCGATACCGATACCGATACCGGTGCCGGTGCCGGGATGAGGGCGGGGGCCGGGGACCCGGAGCTCGTCAGGATCTGCGACTCCGCCGGGCTGACGCGCGGCAGCGGGTTCGTCGCCGACGACCGCGGGACGGTGGTCACCAGCCACGAGGCCGTCGACGGCCTGACCCGGGTGGTGCTGCACGGGCCGGGACCGGCGGGGCGCGTCTGGGTGGCGCGCCCGCAGGACGTCACCGTGCTGCCGGACCTCGCGCTGGCACTCGTACGGACCGACGGGCTCGGGGTGCGGCCACTGCCGGTGGCGGCGCGCGGGGTGCTCGCGCCGGGGACGTACGTACGCCTGCTCGCGCGGGGATGGCGGCAGGCGCGGGTGCTCGGTGGCGTCGAGGTCTCGTACCTGGCGGCGGACGGGCGGCGGTACGTGCTGACGGCGGGGCCGTCGGGAGGACTGGGGGCAGCGGGACCCGAGAGGGCGTCGGGGCGCGCAGGGGATCCGGGGCGTGCGGGGCCGGCCGTGGAGCTGGCGATCGGCACGGACGGACGGGACGCGCTCCGGCTGGGCGGCGACGTCTGCGGGGGGCCCGTCCTGGACCCCGCAACCGGAGCGGTGCTTGCGGTGGTGAGCACTGCTCTGCGGGCGGAGCACCGCTCAGGCTGCTTCGCGGTGGCGCTCCGGGCTGCGGCCGCGGCCGATCCGGGCGGCCCGCTTGCCGCGCTGCTGGCGCGCAACGCGACGACCGTGCCGGCGTACGGCCCGGACCTGAACCTCGCCGGAGCGCTGGAACTCGCCGGCACCACCCTCGCCGCAGCCGGCCTCCCGGACCCCGCCGCACTGGTGGACCGGCCGGGGGTCGCCGCCGAACTGGCCGCGTTCACGGCGGGGAACCACCCCGTCCTGGCCGTCGTCGGAACGCCGGGCACCGGCCGTACCACCGCCCTCGCCGCACTGACCGTGCGCCGGGCCGCAGGGGAGCCGCCCGCGCCGACGCTGTGGCTGCGGGGCGCGGACCTCCGGGCCGGGGACGCCTCGCTCGCGGACGCGGTGGCCCGGGCGCTGGACGCCGCCGCCGACGCCGTCGCGGCTGCCGTGCCGGCGCCGGATTCCGCGGCCCGGCCGGTTTCCGCGGCCCGTGCGACGTCCCCGGCCTGCGCCGCTCCGGTGCCCCTTGCCGCTTTCGGCGCGGTGGCCGAACGCCTCGCCGCCGAGGGGCTGTTGGCGGACCCCGAGGGGGATCGCGCGCCCGTGCAGCGGGGGGACGGCCGACCGGCGGGACCGTACGGTTCTGCCGGTTCTGCGGGTTCTGCGGGGTGCGACCGGGTCGGCGCGGCCGGTGCCGCGTCCGCGTATGCGTATGCCGCGCCGCTCGTGGTGCGGGGTGCGGGTGACCGGAGCCCCGGCGCGCGCTGGGATGCCGCCGCCATCCCCGCACCGGTGGAGTACGGCCCGGGCGACCGGGTGCCTCCGGCGCCGGACGGGGCCGGGCACTCCGCCGCGGGGGCGGGCGCTGAGGGAACGGGTGCCGGGGCCCGTACGGCGGCCGGTGCGGTGGCCGGTGCCGGCGTACGGGCCGGTGCGGTCGACGGGGACGACGCCGAAGCCGGTACGGGAGGGTGGGTCGGCGCCGGTGACGGGGTCGGCGGGGGAGATCGTGCCGGGGCGGGCGGGGTTGCCGGAGCGGGAACGGGAGCGCGGCTCGGCGCAGGCGACGGGGCCGGTGACGGCGCTGGTATCGGAGACCGTGCCGGTGCCGCAGAGACGGCGGGCACCGGGGCGTGGGCCGTTGCCCGCGGTGGCGACGGGGCCGGGGTCCGGGACGCGGATGGTGCCGCACCGTGGGCGGGTGCCGGGGCTGGTGAGACGGCCGGGGCTGGGGCTTGGGCAGGGAGCGAAGCCGGTGCCGGGTGGCGTGGCGGGTCGGTTGCGGCGCCCGGGCCGGTGGCGCGGCTCGGGTCAAGTTCCGGCCCGGGTGCGGCTCCCGGGGCCGGTGAGACGGCGGGAGCCGGAGTGCGGGCCGGTGGCGGTGCTGGCGGGGTAGGCGCGGGGCCTGGTGACGTGGCCGGAGCCGGGCCGAGGACCGGTGTCGGCGATGACGGTGGGGTGGGGGTCGGTGAGGTGGCCGCTGCCGCGGCCGCGGGGTGGGCCGGTGCCGGAACGTGGGCGGGCGGGGCTCGGGGGGCGGCCAGTGCGTGGGCAGGGGCCGGAGCCGGGGCCGTCGACGGGGACACCTGTCACGGCGGGGTGGTCGCGGGAGCCAGGGCGGTGGCGCGGTCCGGGCCGGGGCCGGAGGGCGCCGCCGGGGTCGGTGAGGTGGCCGGCGCCGGGGTCGGTGAGGTGGCCGGCGCCGGGGCGTGGGACGGGAGTTGTAGCGGGGTGGTGCCGGGGGCCGGGCTTGCGGGGGGTGCCGGCAAGCGTCGGGGGCGGGGGGACGCTGGTGCCGGGGGAGTCGACGGCGGCGGTCCGGGGAGCCGGGGCCGGGACCTGGTGCGGGCGGTCGTGGAGGTGGTGGCCCGGGCCGGGCGGGAGGTGGTCGTCGTGCTCGATGCCCCCGAGGAGATGCCGCCCGAGCTCGCGCGGCGCCTCGGCCCCTGGACCGACGCCACCGTCGGGTGGCTGCGCGGGAGCGGGGTGCGGCTCGTGCTCGCGGCCCGCCCCGAGTACTGGGAGCGGGCCGGCGCCCTCTACCCGCCCGGGGCGCTCCACACCCCCGCCCGGCCCGCCCGGCGGCTGCCGCCGGCGCTGCCGGTCGGCGACCTCGCCCCCGCCGAGGCGGCGCGCCTGCGCACCCGGCTCGGGATCCCGGCCGGCTCCGTACGGGAGGCCGACGCCCGCCACCCGCTCACCCTGCGCCTGCTCGCCGGGATCCGCGCCGCCGGGGTCACCGCGGGGTGCCCGGGCCGCGACGAGGTCTTCGCCGCCCACCTCGACCTGCTCTGCCTGCGCGCGGCCCTCCGCATCGCGGCCGCCCGCGCCACCACGGCCCCCGAAACCCCCGCCCCCACCGCCGGAGCAGCGGTCCACGGCCCCGGCGTCGGCCGGCTCGCCGCGCGCGTGGCCGGCCGGGTCCACGAGGCCGCCCGCCGCTGCCTCGGGCCCGGGCGGGGCTCGCTGCCCCGGGACTCCTTCGAGGAACTGTTCCCGCGGCGCACCGGCTGGGCCGAGGCCGTACTCGCCGAGGGGCTGCTCGTGCCCGCCGGGACCGGCTACCGCTTCGCCCACGAGGAACTGTCCGACTGGCTCCAGGCCGCCCACCTCGACGTCCCCACCGCCCTCACCCGTCTCGTGCACGGTCCCGCCGCGCCCGGGCTGCCCGTGCCCCGGCACCGCATCGGCCCCGTCCTGGAAGCCCTGAGCCGGCTGCCCCCCGACGACCTCGGCAGGGAGCTCACGGGCCTCGTACGACGGCTCCACCAGCTGGCCGAGGACGCGACCGCCGGGCCCGACCGCGTCTGGTGGGCCGCCCGGCTGCTCCGCGAGACCCTGCTGCGGGCCCCCGACGCCCGCGCCCACCTGCCCGTGCTGCACGCCCTCGCCGAGCACGTGGCCCGCGCCGGGCCGGGCGGCTTCGACGGCCGGTTCTGGAACCGGCTGCGCCTGCCGGAGCCCGACCGGCTCGACCTGCTGCGCCGCCTGCTGCCGGCCGACCCCGCCGACGCGCTCCCCGGCGACCGCTGCCTCGACGCCGCCGCCCGCCGGCTCGCCCGCGACCCGCGGCGCGCGCAGCCCCTGCTCTGCGCCTGGTTCGACGACGAGCGCCGGCTGCGCGGCCGCCCCGGTGCCACCGTCGCCACCGCCGCCCAGGCCCTGCTGTACGCCCACCGCCGCCTCGCCGTGGACGACCTCGCCGAGGCGCTCGTGACCGCCGCGCACCCCCGCGCCGACGAGCTGCTCGCCGTCCTGGCCGAGGAGGAGCCCTCCGCCCTGTCCCGGGCCGTGCACCGCTGGGCCCACGACGAACGGCCCGGCCGCCGGGTCGCGGCCGCCGCCTACGGGCTCGCCACCGCCCCGCACGTGCGCACCCCCGCCGACCGCGAGCTGCTGCGCGGCGCCGCCCGGGCCCTGCTCGCCCGGCCCGCCGACGCCCCGCTGCACGGCAGCGCCCTGGCCGTGCTGCTGCGCGACCCCCACGCGCGCGGCCACTGCCTCCCCGACGCCCTCGCCTGCTTCGCCGACCCCGGCCGCGGCTCCCGGCTGCCCGCCGAAGCCCTGGTCGCGGCGCTGCCCGTACTCCCGGACCCCGACGCGGTGTTCGCCGCGCTGCGCGCCCGCGCCGACGGGGAGGTGCTCCGGGCGCTGGCCGCGCTGACCACCCCCGGTCTGGCCCGGCGCGCGGCCGACCTCGTGCGGGAACACCTCGCGCGGTGCCCCGAGGACGCTCCGCACGCCGCCGCGTTCGTGGACCGGCGGCTCGAACACGGCCCGGCCGCCGAGCCGGTGCTGCGCCCCCTGGTGCTGGACCTGCTGCGCACCGCCCCGGTGGCGGTACGGGCCGAACTGGCCGCCGTGCTGGCCGCGCCGGGCGGGGAGCCCCCGCAGGTGCTGCGGGGCGAGCTGGCCGCCGTACTGCTGCGCGAGGAGACCGATCCGCAGGTCCTCGACGCCTTCCTCGGAGGGGTCGCGGCGGGGGTCGGCGGCCGCCCGGAGATCCGTACGCGGGAGCTGCTGCGCCGCACCGGACGGCAGCTGCTGCGGGTCCCCGGCGGGCCGGCCGTGTTCGAGCGGCGGACGGTCGAGCTGGCCCGCAGCGACCCGGCCTTCGGGGTGCTCGTGGCCGGCTGGCTGGCACAGGCACAGGCGGAGGCGGCCGCCCTGCTGGGGCCGAGCGCGCGGCGGACGGTGGAGATGCTCGGCAGGGCGGCCGCGGACGGGACGTGACGACCTGACACGGGAGGTCTCCGACTCCGATGCCGATGCGGGGCACCGGCCACCGGCATGGCAGTCTTAGACCTGCAATCGGCAATCGGTACAGGGTCCACACGGGTTCGGGCGAGGAGCGGTCACAGTGCAGCGCTGGCGTGGCTTGGAGGACATCCCCCAGGACTGGGGACGCAGCGTCGTCACCATCGGCTCCTACGACGGTGTGCACCGCGGTCATCAGCTCATCATCGGACGGGCGGTGGCGAAGGCGCGCGCGCTGGGCGTCCCGTCCGTCGTCGTCACCTTCAGCCCGCACCCCAGCGAGGTCGTCCGCCCCGGCAGCCATCCGCCGATCCTGGCCCCCTACGACCGGCGCGCCGAACTGATGGCCGGGCTGGGCGTGGACGCGCTGCTGATCCTGCCGTTCACGGCGGAGTTCTCGCAGCTGTCCCCGGCCGACTTCATCGTGAAGGTGCTGGTCGACAAGCTGCACGCGCGCGCCGTCATCGAGGGCCCGAACTTCCGCTTCGGCCACCGGGCCGCGGGGAACGTCGACTTCCTGCGCGAGCTGGGCGCCACCTACGACTACGAGGTCGAGGTCGTGGACCTGGTCGAGCGCGGCGAGGCGGGCGGCGGAGTGCCCTTCTCCTCCACGCTGGCGCGCCGGCTCGTCGCCGAGGGCGACATGGACGGCGCGGCCGAGATCCTGGGCCGCCCGCACCGCGTCGAGGGCGTGGTGGTGCGCGGTGCGCAGCGCGGACGCGAGCTCGGCTACCCGACGGCCAACGTCGAGACGCAGCCGCACACCGCGATCCCGGCGGACGGGGTGTACGCGGGCTGGCTGACCGCGGACGGCGAGCGGATGCCCGCGGCGATCTCGGTCGGCACGAACGTGCAGTTCGACGCCACCGAGCGGACCGTGGAGGCGTACGCCATCGACCGCGTCGGCCTGGACCTGTACGGCATGCACGTGGCCGTCGACTTCCTCGCCTACGTGCGCGGGATGGCGAAGTTCGAGTCGCTCGACGGGCTGCTGGAGGCGATCGCGGACGACGTGAAGCGGGCGCGGGTGCTGACCGAGGCGTACGACACGGAGCGCTGACGCGCCCTCCCGTCGCCGCGCCGGACGGCGGGGCGCCGCAACGGCGAAGGGCCGGTACCACCCCCCGGGGGTGGTACCGGCCCTTCGCCGTTGCCGGGCGCGTGCCGCGTCCCCGCTCAGCCGAGGCGCGGGTCGCGCGGGGGCTGGGAGGGCGGGGGCGGCTGCTGGGGGTGCTGCTGCGGGGCCGGGGGCTGCTGCCAGGGCCCGCCGGGCTGCGGGTAGGGCTGTCCGTAGGGCTGCGGGGGCTGCTGGTACGGGGGCCGGCCCTGGGGCGGCCCGTACGGAGACGGCTGGGCTGGACCCTGCGGGTGGGGCTGGGGCTGGTGCTGGTGGGGCTGCTGGGGGGCGCCCCAGTGGTTCTGCGCGGCCTGCTGCTGCGCCCGGGAGAAGTCCTCGGCCACCAGGGCGGAGAGGTGGAAGTACGCCTCGCGGGTCTTGGGCCGCAGCATGTCGAGGTCGACCTCGGCGCCGGCCGCGAGGTGCTCGTCGAAGGGCACCACGACCACACCGCGGCAGCGCGTCTCGAAGTGCTGCACGATGTCCTCGACCTTGATCATCTTGCTGGTCTCGCGGACACCCGAGATGACGGTGAGGGAACGCGAGACCAGGTCGGCGTAGCCGTGGGCCGAGAGCCAGTCGAGGGTGGTGCTGGCGCTGCTCGCGCCGTCCACGGACGGCGTCGAGATGATGATCAGCTGGTCGGCCAGGTCCAGGACGCCGCGCATGGCGGAGTAGAGGAGCCCGGTGCCCGAGTCCGTGAGGATGATCGGGTACTGGCGCCCGAGCGTCTCTATGACGCGGCGGTAGTCCTCGTCGTTGAAGGTCGTCGAGACGGCCGGGTCCACGTCGTTGGCGATGATCTCCAGCCCGGAGGGCGCCTGCGAGGTGAACCGGCGGATGTCCATGTACGAGTTCAGGTACGGGATCGCCTGGACCAGGTCCCGGATCGTCGCGCCGGTCTCGCGGCGCACGCGCCGGCCGAGGGTGCCGGCGTCGGGGTTCGCGTCGATCGCGAGGATCTTGTCCTGGCGCTCGGTGGCGAGGGTGGCGCCGAGCGCCGTGGTGGTCGTGGTCTTGCCGACGCCGCCCTTGAGGCTGATGACGGCGATGCGGTAGCAGGACATGACCGGGGTGCGGATCAGCTCCAGCTTGCGCTGGCGCTCCGCTTCGGCCGCCTTGCCGCCGAAACGGAAGCGGCTTCCGGCGCCGCCGCTGTTGTTCCTCGACTTCTGCTTGTTGCGCAGCAGGCGGTCGGAGGACAGCTCGACGGCGGCCGTGTAGCCGAGCGGCGCCCCGCCGCCCGCCTGCCCGCCGGAGTAGCGCGGGTCGTGCTCGGACTGCGGCTGCGGCCCGGGGGACCACTCGCCGGAAGCCCGGGGATCCGGCTGCGGCGCCTGCGCCTGGGCCTGCGGGGGATACGGATACGGGTACGCGTCCTGCGCCGCGAACGTCGGCGGCAGCGACGGCAGCTCTCCACCCGGTCCCCCGAACGGGGTCTCCCCGGGCGCGGGCGCGGGCACCGGAGCCGGGCCGGCGTCGCGGTACGGGCCGGGCACGGGTGCGTCGGCGGGAGCCGGCGCCCCGTACGCGGGGACGGCGTCGGCGGGGGCGGGGGCCGCGTCGCCGTAGGGACCGGGCGCGGGGGCCCCGGCGGCGTGCGCCGGACCGGGAGCCGGGTACGGGGCGGGCGGCTCGACCGGCGCCGGAGCCGGGTATACCACCGGCGGCTCGACCGGAGCCGGGGCGGGGTCGCGGTACGGGCCGGGCTCGGGGCCACCGGCTCCCGCGGCGTCGACCGGGGCCGCGTGGCGCGGCGCCGCGTCCGGGTGGGGCCCGCCCTGGGACGGGGCGTCCCGGTACGGCGCGGGCGGCAGCGGGGCGTCCCCGTGGGGCGCGTCTTGGACCGGCGCGTCCTCGCGGGGCGCCGCCGCGGCCGGCGCCGGGGCCTGCGGCGCGGGACCGGCGGCCGGGGCGCCGTACGGGCCGTGTTCCGGGGAAGCGGTCGCGAACGGCGCGGCGGCCCCGTACGGGCCGGGCGGCTCGGGCAGTTCGGGCGCCGTGTTCCGGGGCGCGTGCGGCTCCCCGGCCGGGGCGGGCGCGGGCGCCTCGTCCCCGAGCGGCGCCGGAACCGGCACCTCGGGCGCCGGCGCCCGGTACGGGTCCTGCGGCTCGACCGCGGCCGGAGCCTCGGGAGCCGGTACGGGAGCCGGCGCGGCGGCGGGCACCTGCACCGGCCCCGTCGCCGGAGCCGCCGGAGTGGACGCCGCCGGAGCCGAAGCCGCCGGAGCCGATGGCGTACCCGCGCCGTCCGACGGCAGGCCCGCGCCGTCCGACGGGGTCCTGGGGGCCGGCGGAGCGGTCCGCGCCGGCGGGGTCGGGGACGCGTCCGGGGGACGGTGCGGCTCGAAGCCGCTCCCCTCGGGCAGGCCCGGCACCGAGACGGCCGGAGCCGCGTCCTGCGTGTACCAGGCCGGCGGGGTGTAGTCGATGGTGAACTCGCCCGTCAGCTCGGGCTCCGCGTCGGACTGATCGTCCGTCGGGACGTCCCACGTCCCGCCGCGCCTCTCGTTCCGATCGCCGCTCACTGGTCCTCCTGATCTGTCGCACACGGTCCGGCGTCCACCTCGACGCCGCGGCCGCGCCCAGCCTAATCGCGCCCCGACACGCATGTCCGCCGCCCGTACCCGCCCCGGGCCGGGATCCCTCTCTCCCGCTGCTCCGACCCGGGCGGATCCAGGGCGTCCCCTCCGGATCCGCCCTAGTCGATCCGCCGCGCGCCGCCCAGCAGGCCCGTCTCCGCGTCCGTGCCCTGGGTCATCACGAACTGCCGGTCGCGCGGCGTGCACCACAGCGTCACCCCGTCGCCCAGGGTCGGCAGCGAATCCACCGCGGGCCGCGGCAGGTTCATCAGCCGGCCGATCTGCTCCGCCTCGTCCGGCGACACCCGCTGCACGCCCGCCAGAGCGGACTGCTGGAGCAGCCGCGGGGCCGTCGGGCTCAGGTAGGGCAGCAGCGTCAGCACCGACTGCCACGGCCCGGCCACCACCCGGCCGCGCGGCGGGCGCATCCCGCAGTCGCGGATCACCAGCACCGGGCTGCCCGCCGAGGCGCCCTGCGGCGGGACCCGCCCCACCTCGTGCAGGGTCACGCACTGCTGCCCGCCGCCCGCCTCCCGGGCCAGCCCGGACCACACCTGGCCGCGTCCGGTCTCCACCGCCACCCGGGCGCCCGTGGCCGCCGCGCGCAGCGCCAGCACCTGCGCCGTCCAGAGGCCGCCGATGAGCGTCACCTCGTACGGGGTCGGCCGGTTGATGCCGAGCACCGCCGGCCGCCCCTCGGCGTCCACGCCGATCACCACCCCGTCGTCGCCGACGGGCAGGGCCAGCGCGTCCAGGTCCGCGGCCGGCACCACGTGCCGGGCCCGACGCGGCCCGACCAGTCCGAAACCGCCCCTCATCGCGCCCCTCCCAGCGGCAGCGAAGCCAGCAGCCCCGGCACCTGCTCCCGGTCCAGCCGGACCAGACCCGCCTTCACGCCCCGCGCCGTCCGCTCCAACTCGCGCCGTGCGGTGATCAGTTCCTCGTCACTGCGGCCCGTCACCCGGACGTGGCCGGTGAGGGTCACGCCCTGCCGGCCGGCCGCGGCCATCGTCAGGCTGAAGTTCGTCGCGAGCGCGGGCAGCGAGGTCAGCAGCGCCACGAACTGCGGCAGCGCCGCCGCCCCGGCCCCGCCCAGCTGCGGCCAGCGGCCGATCCAGTACGTGGTGTGCCGGCGGTCGTCGCACCGCCAGGTCCGCGAGGTCTCCTCCGTGCGCCGCCCCGCACTGGCGGAACGGCCCGCCTGGGTGATCGCCATCGGGTTCGCGCAGGAGGACGTGGCCAGCGCGGCCGTCAGCTCCTGCTCGGTCAGCACGGTGGCCGCGAACCCGGCCCCGGCCAGCCGGCTCGCCAGCTGGTCCGCCGCCCGCACCACGCAGCGCTGCGCCCCCGCGAGCCCGCCGCCGCGCGCCGTGACCGCCTCGGGGCACAGTTCCGGGTCGAGCTTGAGCGCGATCCACGTCAGCCGGACCGCCGGAGTGCCCGTCCGGGCCTGCAGCGGCGCGTAGTTGCGGGCGGCCATCGACCGGGCCGGCAGGTGCGGCGCCGGCGCCGGCTGGGTGTGCTGCACCAGTTGCGCGGACTCCAGCCGGATCCCGTCCACGTCGAGGATGTCCCGTACGACGCCCAACGGAAGCGGCCGGGCCGCCCGGTCGGGGCGCAGCGCGGTGGCGTCCGTGTCCACCTGGACGACCGCGGTCAGGAAGGTCCCGTCGCCGATCATCCCGACCGGGCGCCGTTCGCGGTCGCTGAACGTCAGCGTGCGCAGCGCCGGATCGGCCTCGACGAGCGGCGCCAGCCCCGGCTCGGTGCCCGCCGGCACGGCCAGGGACGCGGCGCGGCGGCGGGCGCGCAGGGCGAGCGCGCCGCCGATCCATTCGGGCAGGGAGCGCCGGTGGCGGCGTACGAGGGCGAGGACCACCAGGACCAGCGCCGGCACACCGGCGGGAACCAGCAGCAGCGGTTCGACCACCCACGCCGTCAACAGGCCCGCGGCGGCCAGCTGGAGGAGTACGAGCTGTTGCAGTCGGAACGGGCCGAAACGGCCGGGGCTCGATTCCGGATGCGGCGTCACCCCGCCGCGTGCGGGTGCGGCCGCGGCGGTCTGCGGTTGCGTCACGGTGGCCATCACTCGCGCACCTCCCCTTTCCGGGGCAGCGCCCCGTGCATTCCGGCGCTGCGCGACACCCGCCGCACGCTCCGGAACCTCCCCGATCCGCCCCGGCAAGCCCTGATCGCACCGCTCCGGAAGGCGCTGGACGGCAGCCCCACCCTACCCGGCCCCTCCGCACGGCCCGTCAGGAGGCATAGTAGGACCCCGGTCCGACCATCGAGGCCCGGGGACCGTCGTCACGGACCGGGCCGTGCGGGGGGAATCAGGCAGGCATGGCCTCACGACGTGATGAGCTCAACGCGTACACCTTTGCGAAGCGGCGCACGGTGGCAGCGTTCCTCCAGCCCTCCGCGACGGGGACCGAGGAGGGCGCCCCGCGCCCGCTGCGCGCGGTCGTCCCCGGGCTGGTCATCGGCGCGCTCATCGTCGCCGGGTTCGGCGCCTGGGGCATGTTCAAACCGACCGCGCCCAAGGGCTGGGCCGAGCCCGGCACCCAGGTCATCGTCGGCAAGCAGTCGACGACCCGCTACGTGGTCCTGACGACCAAGGTCAACGGCAAGGACCAGCCCCGGCTGCACCCGGTGTTGAACCTCGCCTCCGCCCGCCTGCTGCTCAACGGGTCGAAGTCCAAGGTGGTCCAGGTCGAGGACAAGGTCCTGGACCAGGGGAAGCCGCCGCGCGGTCCCATCATCGGCATCCCGTACGCCCCCGACCGGCTCCCCGCGAAGGAGGACGCCGGCCGGGCCAAGCGCTGGGCGGTCTGCCAGCAGCCCGGCGGCAACGGCCGGGGCGTCCAGACGGCCACCTTCGTCCTCGCCGACCGCGAGGCGCGCGTCCTCGACGACCAGCGCCGGGTCGGCGAGGCCCAGTCGCTGTACGTGCAGAGCACCGGGCCGGGCAAGGAGCGCTACCTGGTCGACGCGGCGGGCACGAAGTACAAGTTCCCCGAGGGCACCGCGGCCGCCGGCACGATGACCACCGCCCTGGTCGGCACCGGCGCGGCCCCGCAGCAGGTCACCGAGGAGTGGCTGGGGACCCTCGCCCCCGGCGACGACCTCTCCTTCCCCCAACTGCCCGCGAGGGCCGGCGCCGACGCGAACGTCACGGGCCTGGCCACCGCGGACAACAAGGTCGGCATGGTGCTCACCGCCCAGACCGGCTCCGGCACGCAGTTCTACGTGGTCCTGCCCGGAAAGGTCGCCCCCGTCTCGGAGTTCGCCGCCTGGCTGCTGATCTCCGCGCCCGAGACCGACGGCCTGAACATGAACGGCAAGGCCCGCGAGATCGACCTCCAGGCCCTCGCCCCGGACGCCGCCCCCTTCGCCGGGAACGTCCGGTGGCCGCAGCGCAAGCCGGAGCGCGTCAACCAGACCGCACCCGCCGGCGCGGGGCCGAACGCCGCGGCCCAGCCGGACGGCGCGGCCCACCGCGACACCGTGTGCACCGTGCTGCGCGCGGTGGACGGCCAGGGCAACGCGACCCTGAGCACCTGGGCCGGCGCCGCCTTCCCCATCGACATCACGGCCAGCGGCACCAGCGCGTACGTCACCCCGGGCTCGGGACTGCTCTACACGCAGGTACAGGGCAAGCAGACCACGGCCGGCGGCTCGCTCTTCCTGGTCACCGACACGGGCCTGCGGTACGCCGTCCAGGCCAACGGCGACAGCGACAGCGAGAAGTCGAAGATCGGCGCGCCCGAGCAACAGGCGAAGGACGGCGCGGACGCCCGCCCCGAGGCCAGCGCGGCGCAGATCCGGCTCGGCTACGGCACCGTCGCCCCGGCCATGGTGCCCATCGCGTGGTCGGAGTTCCTCTCCAAGGGGCCCCGCCTGGACACCAACTCCGCCCGTCAGTCCCAGGGTTCGTGAGGAAGCCGCCGATGCCCCGACCTCCGGTGTCCCCGCCGCAGACCCTCCGGCCGCCCGCGGCCCGTGCGCTCCCCGTGGCCCCCGCGACGCGGTGCGCGCTCCTCGCCGTCTCCTTCGGCCTCGTCGTGCTGTCCGGTGCGGCGGCCGGCGCGGCGCCCGCCCCCGGCGGGCCCGCGCCGCAGGCCCCGTACGCCCTCCGGCCCGACGGCGCGGGCGAGTGCACCTTCCCCATGAAGAAGCAGATCGAGGACCGCCCCTGGGCCCTCCAGCGGCTGCTCCTGGACGAGCTCTGGGCGCAGACCAAAGGCAAGGACGCGAAGGGCAGGAGCATCCGCGTCGCCGTCATCGACACCGGAGTCGACCGGACGAACCCGCAGCTCAGCGCTGCCATCGACGTCAGTGCCGGCCGGGACTTCGTCGGGACCGGGGGAGCCGGCGGCGCACCCGCCGGCGACGGCAAGGGCGGCGGCAAACCCGCCGGCGACGGCACCGACGACACCGTCGGCCACGGGACGAAGGTCGCCGGGCTCATCGCCGCCCGCCCCCAGGCCGGCACCGGCTTCGTCGGCCTGGCGCCGGAGGCCACGATCATCCCGATCCGGCAGAACGACGGGCGCGGCCAGGGCGACGCCGCCTCCCTCGCCGCCGCGATCGACCACGCGGTCGCCAAGGGCGCCCAGGTCATCAACATCTCCCAGGACACCGACGTGCCGCTCTCGGCCGACTCCGCCCTCGGCACGGCGGTGCGCAAGGCCATCGAGGCCAAGGTCGTCGTCGTCGCCTCGGCCGGCAACGACGGCATGAGCGGCGAGAAGCGCAGGACCTACCCGGCGGCCTTCCCCGGCGTGCTCGCCGTGGCCTCCTCGGACCGCAACAACGAACGTGCGGCGTTCTCCCAGCCCGGCGACTTCATCGGCATCGCGGCGCCCGGCGTCGACATGGTCTCCACCGTCCCCGGCTTCGGCCAGTGCATCGACAACGGCACCAGCTTCTCCGCCCCGTACGTCGCCGGAGTCGCCGCCCTGCTGCGCGCCGAGCACCCCGACTGGAGCGTCGAGCAGATCGTCTGGCAGATCCAGAACACGGCCGAGCGCGCCGTCAACGGCCGTGACGACTACGTGGGTTGGGGCGTCATCGACCCGGTGCGCGCCCTCGGCCAGGACCACGAGCCGCCGAAGGCCCCGGTCCCGGACCCCGGACCGCCGCCGGCCGTCGCCCCGGAGGCGGCGGTGCTCCCGGCCGCGGAGACCCCGCAGGAGCGCGAGGAACGCCTCGGAACGTACGCTCTCGGGATCGGCGCGGTCCTGATCGCCGTCATCGCGGGCACCGCGACGGTCGTCCGGGATGCCCGGAACCGCCGGGGCCGTTTGCAGTGAACGGCCGCGGGTCGTCGACGCAAGCGACCCACCGGTGTTGGGCAGGGCCGATGAACTGGCTAGAGTGACAACAGGCTTCACGACTGTGATCGGGGGATTCGCGTGGAGCGGAGGGGGACGTCCGGGGCGCGTGGCTGAACACCGCGCCGGGAACTGTCCGCTCCGCCACGCGATCCGCCGGTTCTGCCGGCGAATTGAGAAGTGAGGAGCTTCGGATGAGCAACACTTTCGGACTTGCGGACGATCCCGTCGTCCAGGCGAAGAACAAGATCTCCGAAACGGGCGATGCCGTCACCACCCAGGCGCGCGAGCTGGCCGACATCCTGGCCACCGTGAGCGCCGGCTGGACCGGTGTGGGTGCCTCGGGGTTCATCAGCGCGCAGACGGTCGTCAACGAGGACCACGACCAGATCCGCCGGCTGCTGGGGATCCTGCACAACGCGGTCGCCCAGACCAAGAACCTGAGCAACGCGCAGGACGACGACGTGCGCACCGCGTTCAAGGCCGTCCAGTCCAGCGGCAACACCTCCGGCCTCAACGGCATCTGACCGTTCGGTCCGTCCCGTTCACCGAACAGCCCGCTCAGCCCGAAGGAGATGAACATGGCTGCCACCGACGGCCACACGAAGGTCCAGTACGAGAGCGTCCAGCAGATGGCCAACCGCATCCGCACGGTCTCCAAGAAGATCGTCGACGACCTGACCGCCATGGACCAGGCCCTGAAGGTCGTCACGGACACCTGGGACGGTGAGGCGCACGCCGCCTACATCCAGCTCCAGAGCAAGTACAAGGGCAAGGCCGAGCACATGAAGTCCACGCTGGAGCAGGTCGCCCAGCTCATCGAGCGCGGCAAGGACGACTACCGCTCCACGGACCAGAAGGCCTCGCGCCTGTTCACCGAGGCCTACTAGGCCCAGGCGACGTCGTCCGCACGTGCCGAAGGGGCGCGCCCGCACCGGGCGCGCCCCTTCGGCGTCGGCCGGCGCCGCACGGGACGCCGGCCGCTCACGGCCGGTGCCGCTCCAGGTCGAACTCGCCGTCCCTGGCGCCCAGGACGAACGCCTCCCACTCGGCCGCCGTGTAGCGCAGCACCGTCTCGCGGTCCAGGGAGGAACGCATCGCCACCGCGCCCTCGGGCAGCCGGGCGATCTCCACGCGCTCCTCGTCGGGGCTGGTCCCGGGCGGGCCCTCCCACGCGACGCCGCTGATGTCGAGCGCGTACAGCTCGTCCTTCTCCTGCTGGGTGCCCATGTGCGGCCCTTCCTTCGGTGGAGCGGTCTTCACCGCCGATTATCGGTGCCGCGCCGCCCTGCGGCGCGGCTTTCCCCCGATCGGGGCCTCACATCCCGGGCATCCGCCCCAGCTGCACCAGCGACGTGCCCCGCCGGCGCGTGGAGAAGTACGCGCGGCCCGGCGGCATCGGACGCGGCCGCACGTTGCCCACGAGGTCGCCCTCGGACGGGTCGCCGGACAGCACGACGCCCTGCGCGCCCAGCTCCTTGATCCGCTGCATGAACGGCTCGTACATCGAGCGCGAGGCCCCCGCCGAGTTGCGGGCGATGACGAAGCGGACGCCCGTGTCCCGGGCGAAGGGCAGGAACTCCACCAGCAGGGCCAGCGGGTTGCCCTGGCTCGTGGCCACCAGGTCGAAGTCGTCGATGATGATGAACACGTCCGGACCGGTCCACCAGCTGCGGTCCCGCAACTGCTGCGGGGTGACGTCCGGCGGCGGCTGACGGCGCGAGAAGACCCCGCCCAGTGCCTCCATGTGCATCTGCAGGGAGCTCGCCATCGGCGCGTACTCCAGCAGGTGCTCCTCCGGCAGCGCCCCGAGCAGGCTCCGCCGGTAGTCGCCCACGACCAGGCGCGCCTGGTCGGGCGTGTACCGCTCGGCGATCTGCCGGGCGATGAGCCGCAGCAGGTTCGTCTTGCCCGACTCGCTCTCGCCGAAGACCAGCAGGAACGGGTCGGACTCGAAGTCGACGAAGACCGGCTCCAGTTCGGTCTCGTCGATGCCGATCGCGATCCCGCGGCCGGGGTGCTCGCCGCCCTTGGGCAGCTGGTCGCTGTGGAGCAGGCGCGGCAGCAGCCGGACGCCCGGAGCCGCCTGACCCGCCCAGCTCCGCTTCACCACGTCCACGAAGGCGGCCGTGGCCTCCGAGAGGTCCCCGGCCTCGTGGGAGCCGTCGATCCGCGGGAGCGCGCCCAGGAAGTGCAGCTTCTCCGCCACCTGGCCGCGCCCCGGCATCCCCGCCGGGACGTTCGCCGCGACCTTGCGGTCGAACTCGGAGTCCATGACGTCGCCGAGCCGCAGCTCCAGCCGGCTGAGCATCTGGTCCTTCAGTGCGGCCCGCACCTCCATGTACCGGGCCGCGGTGATCACCACGTGGATGCCGTAGCCCAGGCCGCGGGACGCGATGTCGGTGACGACCTGCTCCAGGCCGTCGTACTCGCCGCGGAAGTTGCCCCAGCCGTCGACGACGAGGAACACGTCGCCCCACGGCTCGCCGGGCAGCTCGCCCGCCGCCCGGCGGCGCCGGTAGGTGCCGATCGAGTCGATGTTGTTCGAGCGGAAGAACTCCTCGCGGCGGTTCAGGATGCCCCCGACCTCCGCGACCGTGCGCCGCACCCGCTCGGGGTCGAGGCGGGAGGCGATGCCGCCCACGTGCGGGAGCTCCGCCACCGACGACAGGCTGCCGCCGCCGAAGTCCAGCCCGTAGAACTGCACCTCGCGGGGGGTGTGCGTCAGGGCGAAGGAGGAGATGAGCGTCCGCATCAGCGTCGACTTGCCCGACTGCGGACCGCCGACCACCATCATGTGGCCGGCCGCACCGGAGAAGTCCCGGTACAGCACCTCGCGCCGCTGCTCGAAGGGCTTGTCGATCAGGCCGAGCGGCACGACCAGCCCGCCGGGCCGCGTGTACCCCTCCGCGTGCAGCCCGCGCTCCGTGCTCGGGGCCAGCGCCGGCAGCAGCTGGTCGAGCGGCGGCGCCTGGTCGAGCGGCGGCAGCCACACCTGGTGCGCCGGCACGCCCTGCCCCTCCAGCCGGCCCACGATCACGTCCAGCACCGTGTCGGCCAGCGCGTCGTCCCCCCGGGAGGACTGCGCCGCCAGGTACGCCGGGTCCGGCGCCGCGTACACCACCGGCACCGGCGCCGCCGTGAACAGCGCGGGCCGCCGCTCCACCGGGAACAGCCCCACCGACAGGTCGGGCCCGCCCGAACGGTAGGTGCCCGACACGTACGCCGCCTTGAAGCGCGTCATCTCGTCCGTACCGAACTTCAGGTAGCCCGAACCGGGCACCGACGGCAGGTGGTAGGCGTCCGGCACGCCGATCGCGGTCCGCGACTCCGCCGCCGAGAAGGTCCGCAGACCGATCCGGTACGACAGGTACGTGTCGAGCCCGCGCAGCTTGCCCTCCTCCAGCCGCTGCGAGGCCAGCAGCAGGTGCACGCCCAGCGAGCGGCCGATCCGGCCGATCTGGATGAACATGTCGATGAAGTCCGGCTTCGCCGTCAGCAGCTCGCTGAACTCGTCGATCACCAGCACCAGCGACGCGAGCGGCTCCAGCGGCGCGCCGGCCGCGCGCGCCTTCTCGTAGTCGTGGATGTTGGCGTAGTTGCCCGCCGAGCGCAGCAGCTCCTGCCGGCGCTGGAGCTCACCGCGGATCGAGTCGCCCATGCGGTCCACGAGCGTCAGGTCGTCCGCCAGGTTGGTGATGACCGCCGCCACGTGCGGCATCTGCCCCATGCCGGTGAAGGTCGCACCGCCCTTGAAGTCGGCGAGCACGAAGTTCAGCGTCTCCGAGGTGTGCGTCACCGCCAGCCCCAGCACCAGCGTGCGCAGCAGCTCCGACTTGCCCGAACCGGTCGCGCCCACGCACAGGCCGTGCGGCCCCATGCCCTCCTGGGCGGCCTCCTTCAGGTCCAGCATCACCGGACCGCCGTCCTCGCCGACCCCGATCGGCACGCGCAGCCGCTCGCCCGCCGACCGCGGCCGCCAGGTCCGCGCCACGTCCACCGCGGCCGCGTCGCCCAGGTTCAGCAGGTCCGTGAAGTCCAGGTTCGCCAGCAGCGGCTCGTCGTCGTCCCCGCCGCCCGTGCGCAGCGGCGCCAGCTGCCGGCCGAGGGCCTCCGCCGCGGGCAGGGACAGGGTGTCCGGCACGCCCTCGTACGCCACCCCCGCGCCCGACTCCAGCCGCAGCCGCCCCGGTCGCACCACGACCGACAGTCCGCCCCGGGGCTCGTCCAGCTCGCCCGCGACCACCTCGACGATGGTGACGCCCTGCAACCCCTCGGCCGCCGCGAACACCGAGTCCGGCGGCACCGACCCGCCGTCCAGCACCAGCACCAGGTGCGGCTGGTCCAGTACGGGGGACACCTCCCGGCTGAACCGCGGCCGCCCCTCCAGCCGGGAGGCCAGCAGCCCCTCCAGCTCGCCCAGGTCGTCGCCGAACAGCCGCTTCGTACCGGCCCCGTCGACCTGCCCCGGCACCTGCGCGTGCGGCAGCCACTTCGTCCAGTCCCACGCCGCCACCGCCCCAGGCGCCGCCACCACCGCCACCATCAGGTCCTCGGGGGAGTGCAGCGTCGCCAGCTGCGCCACCAGCGCGCGCGCCGTACCCCGCGCCGAGTCCGGCTCCCCGGACACCGTCACGTGGTAGAACGCCCGGATCGACACCGCCACCGGCAGCCCGTCCAGCGAGGAGTGCACCTTCAGGAACCGCTGCATCGCTCCCGCCGTCAGCGGCTCCAGCTCGTCGACCGGCGCCGTGTCCGGCGCCACCAGCGGAGTGGACAGCCGCTGCGCGCCCAGCCCCAGCCGGGCCTGCCCGAAGTCCCGGTCGCCGACCCGCCGCTCCCACAGCCGCGAACCCTCCGCCACCACCGACCACAGCTGCTCGGGCGCCGGGTGCAGGTACAGCTGCGCGTCGCGCTGCGCCCGCGCGGTCCGCCGTACCTGACGACGCGTCTGCGACAGGTACTTGAGGTAGTCCCGGCGCACGTCCGCCATTTGCCCCTGCGTACCCCTGCGGAACCGGAGGATCTGCGCGATCACCATCGCGAGCGTCGACACCAGCATCAGGGCGCCCATGATCCTCATCATGGGCATCGCGCCCGGCATGAAGAAGAACACCGCGGACGAGCCCATGCCGAGCATCGGCAGGAGCTGCATCATCATGCCCTCCTGCTGCCCGCGCGGAAGCTCGGGCGGAGCCTCCAGCCGCAGCTCCTCCGACGGCACTTCGGCCGGCAGGGACCGTGGCGGGCGTTTGACGACGATCTGGCTCACCGGGGCATCAATCCCTTGAAAACGGACGGGACGTCGCGGCCGGCGCCCCCCAAGTCCCGGGCGTGCGGGGGGCTCCTCCGCCCGGGGTTACCTCCCGGCGGTGGCCGGGGCTGGTGATCCTACTTGCCGACACCCCGCCGTACGCCCGGTAGGGTGGCGCGCGCAGCATGCGCATCCGCGAATCGACCGCGGGCGCGGGCGCCAACCAGGGGGGTCACACAGGTGAGTACGGCCGCGACTACGGGCTTCTGCAGGGTCACCGTCGTGGCCCCCGACAGCCGGATCGACGTCGCCCTCCCCGAGGACATCGCCGTCGCCGACGTCTACCCCGAGCTGCTGCGCCTCACCGGCCAGACCCAGCCCGTCGGCGCCCCCACCGGCTTCCACCTGGTCCGCCGCTCCGGCACCGTCCTCGACGGCGCCCGCACCCTCGCCGCCCAACAGGTCCTCGACGGCGAGGTGTTGAGCCTGCGCCCCTTCGCCGAGTCCCTGCCGCCCGCCGTCTTCGACGACGTCTCCGACGCGGTGGCCTCCGCCGTCGTCCGCGACCGGCACCGCTGGAGCGACGACATGCTGCGCGGCGCGGGCCTGGCCGGCGCCGCGCTCCTGTTCACCATGCTCGGCTTCGTCCTCTGGTACGCCGACCCCGTCCGCCACGACATGCACGGCCTGGCCGGCGTCATCGCCGGCTCCACGGGCGTCCTGCTCACCGCCGTCGCCGGCGTCCGGGCCCGGGTCTACCGCGACCGCGGCTCCGCCGTCGCCCTCGGCCTCGCCGCCCTCCCGCACCTCTTGATCGCCGGCTCCGGCATCATCGCCCCCGCCGCCGGCCAGGGCCCCGGCCGCCTCCAGTTCCTGCTCGGCTGCGTCTGCGCACTGATCGCCTCCGTCGCCCTGGTCGCGCTCACCCCCAGCGGCGACGCCCCCTTCGTCGCGGCCACCTTCGTCGCCGCCACCGGAACCCTCGCCACCTTCGCGGCCATCGCCGCCGAGGCCTCCGCCACCTCCACCGCCGCCGTCTGCGCACCCGCGGCCATCGGCCTCGTCGCCTTCCTGCCCGGCCTCTCCGCCCGCTTCGCCCGGCTGCCGATCGGCTACGCCGCCCCGCAGAGCGCCGCCGAATACGTCGAGTACAGCGACACCCCGGACCGCTACGAGACCGACCCGTACGGTGACCAGGCCGGCTCCGACCCGCACGACCAGGCCGCCTCGCTGGACGCCGAGCAGATCGCCGCCCAGGCCCGCCGCGGCCACGAGATGCTGCTCGGCCTGGTCGGCGGCTGCGCCGCCGTCGCCGTCGGCGCGGCCGCCGTGCTCGGGTTCTCCGACAACACCTGGGGCCGCCTGCTCGCACTGGCCACCGGCCTGGCCATGCTGCTGCGCGCCCGCCTCTTCCGCTACACCTCCCAGGTGGTGTGCGCCCTCGCCGCGGGCCTCGCCGCCACCGCGCTGCTCATCCTGGGCCTCGCCCTGAACCCGCCGACCCTCCTCGCCGCCGACCTCACCGTCCGGACGCTCTGGCTCTCCGCCGCCGTGATCGCCGGCGCGGCCCTCCTCGCCGGAATTGCGCTGGTCATTCCCCGCAAGGGTCTGTCACCCTTCTGGGGGCGGCTCCTCGACCTCACCGAGGCCGCGGTCCTGCTCAGCCTGGTGCCGCTGACGCTCGCGGTGCTCGACGTCTACTCCCGCGTCCGGTCGCTCACCAGCTGAGACGGCGGGATGCGGCAGCCTGGTACGCTGTGTGACGGCCGTTTGTGTACGCGTCCCCCGGACCCTTCACCAGGATCTGTGGACTGCGCTCAGCGGACCCCGCCTCCCGAGTTACGGAAGCTCCCCAGAGACTCAGACCTGGGGCACTCGGTGGCAACGAAGACCTATCACGAGGAGTACGCGTGCCGCTCGACGCCGCTACGAAGAAGCAGATCATCACCGAGTTCGGTGCCAAGGAGGGCGACACCGGCTCCCCCGAGGTCCAGGTCGCGATGCTCTCGCGCCGTATCTCGGACCTGACCGAGCACCTCAAGACGCACAAGCACGACCACCACTCCCGTCGTGGTCTGCTGATCCTGGTCGGCCAGCGCCGCCGTCTGCTGCAGTACCTGGCCAAGAAGGACATCCAGCGCTTCCGCGCCCTGGTCGAGCGCCTCGGCATCCGCCGCGGTGCGGCCGGCGCCAAGTAACACGCCGTGAAGGGAGCGGTTCCCACATCCGGGGGCCGCTCCCTTTGCCGTACGTGCGCACCGGACCGGACCCTTTGTAGTCTGGACACGGACGCACGTGCACGTCCGAGGAAGACGCAGGACGTGCACAACTGAAGAGGAGGAGCGCCCTCCCTACGCCGCCGGTCCTCGGTAGTGGCACCCGGAATGCCCCCACGGGCACCGAACCGGATGCTTCGATCGAAGACCGGCCCGCACGCCAGGAGCGCTTCTCCGCAACCGTCCACCGCCACACGGGCGGCGGACGGAGACGACGAAAATGGAGAAAACGCTAGTGGAGAACGAGACCCACTACGCCGAGGCCGTCATTGACAACGGTTCCTTCGGCACCCGCACCATCCGCTTCGAGACGGGCCGTCTGGCCCGCCAGGCCGCCGGCTCCGCCGTTGCCTACCTGGACGACGACACGATGGTGCTGTCCGCCACCACCGCGTCGAAGAAGCCCAAGGACCAGCTCGACTTCTTCCCCCTCACGGTGGACGTCGAGGAGCGGCAGTACGCGGCCGGCAAGATCCCCGGCTCCTTCTTCCGTCGCGAGGGCCGGCCCTCCGAGGACGCGATCCTCACCTGCCGCCTGATCGACCGCCCGCTGCGCCCCTCCTTCAAGAAGGGCCTGCGCAACGAGATCCAGGTCGTCGCCACGATCATGGCGCTCAACCCGGACCACCTGTACGACGTCGTCGCGATCAACGCCGCGTCCGCGTCCACCCAGCTCGCGGGCCTGCCCTTCTCCGGCCCGATCGGCGGCGTCCGCGTCGCGCTGATCCGCGGCCAGTGGGTGGCCTTCCCGACGCACACCGAGCTCGAGGACGCCGTCTTCGACATGGTCGTCGCCGGTCGCACCCTCGACGACGGCGACGTCGCGATCATGATGGTCGAGGCCGAGGCCACCGAGAAGACCATCGCGCTCGTCAAGGGCGGCGCCGAGGCGCCGACCGAGGAGGTCGTGGCCGCCGGCCTCGACGCCTCGAAGCCCTTCATCAAGGCCCTCTGCAAGGCCCAGGCCGACCTGGCCGCCAAGGCCGCCAAGCCCGAGGGTGAGTTCCCGGTCTTCCTGGACTACCAGGACGACGTGTACGAGGCCCTCTCGGCAGCCGTCAAGGGCGACCTCACCCAGGCGCTGACCATCCCGGGCAAGCAGGACCGCGAGGCCGAGCTGGACCGCGTCAAGGAGATCGCCGCCGAGAAGCTCCTCCCGGCCTTCGAAGGCCGCGAGAAGGAGATCTCCGCCGCGTACCGCAGCCTGACCAAGGCCCTGGTGCGCGAGCGCGTCATCAAGGACAAGGTCCGCATCGACGGCCGCGGGATCACGGACATCCGTACCCTCGCCGCCGAGGTCGAGGCCATCCCGCGCGTGCACGGCTCGGCGCTGTTCGAGCGTGGCGAGACCCAGATCCTGGGCGTCACCACCCTCAACATGCTCCGCATGGAGCAGCAGCTGGACACCCTCTCCCCGGTGACCCGCAAGCGCTACATGCACAACTACAACTTCCCGCCGTACTCCGTCGGCGAGACCGGCCGCGTGGGCTCGCCCAAGCGCCGCGAGATCGGCCACGGCGCGCTCGCCGAGCGCGCCATCGTGCCGGTCCTCCCGACCCGCGAGGAGTTCCCCTACGCGATCCGTCAGGTGTCCGAGGCCCTCGGCTCCAACGGTTCGACGTCCATGGGCTCGGTCTGCGCCTCCACCATGTCGCTGCTGAACGCCGGTGTGCCCCTCAAGGCCCCCGTCGCCGGCATCGCCATGGGCCTGATCTCCCAGGAGATCGACGGCAAGACCCACTACGTCGCCCTCACCGACATCCTCGGTGCGGAGGACGCCTTCGGCGACATGGACTTCAAGGTCGCCGGCACCAAGGAGTTCGTCACCGCGCTCCAGCTGGACACCAAGCTCGACGGCATCCCGGCCTCGGTCCTGGCCGCCGCCCTCAAGCAGGCCCGCGACGCCCGCCTCCACATCCTCGACGTGATGATGGAAGCGATCGACACGCCGGACGCGATGTCCCCCTTCGCCCCGCGGATCATCACGGTCAAGATCCCGGTCGACAAGATCGGCGAGGTCATCGGGCCCAAGGGCAAGATGATCAACCAGATCCAGGAGGACACCGGCGCCGAGATCACGATCGAGGACGACGGCACCATCTACATCGGTGCCTCCGACGGCCCGGCCGCCGAGGCCGCCCGCGCCACGATCAACGCGATCGCCAACCCGACCATGCCGGAGGTCGGCGAGCGCTACCTGGGTACGGTCGTCAAGACCACCACCTTCGGTGCCTTCGTCTCCCTGATGCCCGGCAAGGACGGCCTGCTGCACATCTCGCAGATCCGCAAGCTCGCCGGTGGCAAGCGCGTGGAGAACGTCGAGGACGTGCTCGCGGTCGGCACCAAGGTCCAGGTCGAGATCGCCGAGATCGACTCGCGCGGCAAGCTCTCCCTGATCCCCGTGATCGACGGCGAGGCCGCCGGTGACGACGCTGACAAGGACGACTCCGACAAGTGATGTCGCGTAGTTCCCGTGTGACGGCCCGCCCCTCTTCGGAGGGGCGGGCCGTCGCCCGTACCCAAACCCTGCTCAAGGGGAGCAACGGCATCGGCACCGTCCGGCGCACCGTGCTCCCCGGCGGACTGCGCATCGTCACCGAGACGCTGCCCTCCGTCCGCTCCGCCACCTTCGGCATCTGGGCCAACGTCGGCTCCCGTGACGAGACGCCGACGCTGAACGGCGCCACGCACTACCTGGAGCACCTCCTCTTCAAGGGCACCGAGAAGCGCAGCGCCCTGGACATCTCCGCCGCGATCGACGCGGTCGGCGGCGAGATGAACGCCTTCACGGCGAAGGAGTACACCTGCTACTACGCGCGGGTGCTCGACACGGACCTGCCGCTCGCCGTCGACGTCGTCTGCGACATGCTGACCGGCTCGCTGATCCGCGAGGAGGACGTCGTCGCAGAACGCGGCGTCATCCTCGAAGAGATCGCGATGACCGAGGACGACCCGGGCGACGTGGTCCACGACCTGTTCGCGCAGACGATGTACGGCGACACCCCGTTGGGCCGCCCCGTCCTCGGCACCGTCGACACCATCAACGCGCTGGGCGCCGACCGGATCCGCCGCTTCTACAAGAAGCACTATGACCCGACGCACCTCGTCGTCGCGGCCGCCGGGAACGTCGACCACAACAAGCTCGTGCGCCAGGTCCGCGCGGCCTTCGAGAAGGCCGGCGCCCTCGGCCGCACCGACGCCGAGCCCATCGGCCCCCGCACCGGCACGCGGCGCATCCGCACCGCCGGCCGGGTGGAGCACGTCAACCGCAAGACCGAGCAGGCCCACGTCGTCCTCGGCATGCCGGGCCTCGCCCGCACCGACGAGCGCCGCTGGGCCCTGGGCGTACTGAACACCGCCCTCGGCGGCGGCATGTCCTCCCGCCTCTTCCAGGAGGTCAGGGAGAAGCGCGGCCTCGCCTACAGCGTGTACTCGTACACCTCGGGCTTCGCCGACACCGGCCTCTTCGGCGTGTACGCGGGCTGCCGTCCCGGCCAGGTCCACGACGTCCTGCGGATCTGCCGCGACGAGCTCGACAAGGTCGCCGCGGACGGGCTCAGCGACGACGAGGTCAGGCGGGCCATCGGCCAGCTCTCCGGCTCCACCGTCCTCGGCCTGGAGGACACCGGCGCGATCATGAACCGCATCGGCAAGAGCGAGCTGTGCTGGGGCGACCAGATGTCGGTCGACGACATGCTGGCCCGGATCGCCGCCGTGACCCCGGACGACGTCCGCTCCGTCGCACGGGACGTGCTGACCCAGCGCCCCTCGCTCGCGGTGATCGGCCCGCTGAAGGAGAAGCAGGCCGCCCGTCTCGACGAAGCGGTCGCCTAGTTCCGTACGCACACACCCCTGTGCCGACCTGTGAAGGACCCAAGATGAGCAAGCTGCGCGTGGCCGTCCTCGGCGCCCGGGGCCGTATCGGCGCCGAGGCGGTCAAGGCGGTCGAGGCCGCCGACGACATGGAGCTGGTGGCCGCACTCGGCCGCGGCGACAAGCTGGAGGCGCTGGCCGAGGCCGGCGCCCAGGTCGCCGTGGAACTGACCACCCCGGACTCGGTCATGGAGAACCTGGAGTTCCTCGTCCGCCACGGCATCCACGGCGTGGTCGGCACCACCGGCTGGACCGAGGACCGCCTCGCCCGGCTGAACGGCTGGCTCGCCGCCTCGCCGGAGACCGGGGTGCTCATCGCCCCGAACTTCTCCATCGGCGCCGTCCTCACCATGAAGTTCGCCGCGCAGGCGGCGCGCTACTTCGAGTCCGTCGAGGTCGTCGAGCTGCACCACCCGAACAAGGTCGACGCCCCCTCCGGCACGGCCACCCGCACGGCGCAGCTCATCGCCGCCGCCCGCGCCGAGGCCGGCCTCGGCGCGCAGCCCGACGCCACGGCCACGGCGCTCGACGGCGCCCGCGGCGCCGACGTGGACGGGGTTCCGGTGCACGCCATCCGCCTGCGCGGCCTGCTGGCCCACCAGGAGGTGCTCCTCGGCGGCGAGGGCGAGACGCTGACCATCCGCCACGACTCGCTGCACCACAGCAGCTTCATGCCGGGCATCCTGCTCGGCGCACGCCGCGTCACGGCGGCCCCGGGCCTCACCTTCGGCCTGGAACACTTCCTCGACCTGGGCTGACGGCACCACTATGCGCGCGAAGATCACGTACTTCCTCACGGCCGCCGTCCTGGTGGTCTACTTCGTCCTGGCCGGCGGCCGGGGCCTGATGCTGATCCGGCACGGCACCTGGCTCACCGTCACGTTCGGGGTGGCCGTGCTGATCCTGCCGGTCATCGGCGTGTGGTTCCTCTGGAAGAACACGCAGTTCGTCACCCGGGCCAACCAGCTCGCGACCGAGCTGGAGGCCGAGGGCGGCCTGCCCGTGGACGAGCTGGAGCGGGACGGGTACGGGCGGATCCTGCGGGATTCCGCCGACGAGGTCTTCGCGCGCCGCAAGGCCGAGACCGAGGACCGGCCGGGGGACTGGCGCAGCTGGTTCCGCCTGGCCGTCGCCTACCACGACGCCCGCGACACCCCGCGGGCCCGCAAGGCCATGCAGCGGGCGATCGCCCTGCACGGCGGAAGGCCCGTACAGGGCTGATCCCCGTACGGGCCTTCGGTACGGCCGCCGCGACCGGCGCGGCTCAGGCGGGCACGGGCCGGTACTCGTCGGCCCACGCCCCGAGCGTGTCGGCGGCCCGGTCGAAGGCCTCCGCCCGGGAGAGGAAGTCGGCGTTGTGGTCGGTCAGCAGCACCGGCAGCTCCGCACCCGCACGCCCGGCCACCGTCAGGGCCTGGCCCTGCACGGTCCGCGGCAGCCCCAGCCAGCGCACCGGCTGCTGCACCGTACGGAACTCGACGACCTCGCTCCACGCGATCGTGCGGGTCCCGAGGAACCCGACGCGGCGCAGCCCCGTACGGCTCACCCACACGCCCGTGCGCAGCAGCCGCAGCGCCGAGCCGACCACGCAGAGCGCGGCGGCCAGGCAGAGCGTCGCCCCGCCCCAGGTGCCGGCGAAGGCGACGATCATCGTGGCCAGCAGCATGAAGGCGGAGAGCAGGAGCAGCAGCGCGGCGATGGCCACCCGCCAGGGACCGGGCCGGTACGGCCGCCGCCAGCGGTCGTGGTCGGCGTGGGGGAGTACGTCGTCGCTCTCCTCGTCCGCGTCGAACACGCCGTCGGCCGTCAGGAAGGGCAGGGGCACGGCTGTACCTCACTCACATGCACGTTCGGTTGGGCTGTGCCCGTGAGGCTACCGCCCCTCGGACGCCTCCGACTGCTGCGACTTCTCCGGTGCCTTGCTCGGCTGCAGTGCGGGCATGCCGAAGAGCAGCGAGCCGGCGAGCCCCGCCACCACGGTCAGTCCGACCAGACTACGGGCGGCCATCTGGGTCTTGCTCAGACTCTCGCGCGGCGGCGGAGTGACATTGCTGCGGAATCGGTCGGCCTCGGCGACGAAGGCGAACGGGACGGGTTCGCGCCGGCGGAACATGGGAGCGACTCTCCTCGCTATCGGGCCCCGTGACGGGGCGGCGGGTGGATGCGCGTACTACCCGTTAAGACGTACGGGGTGCCCGATCGGTGCCGGAATCCGGCACATTAACCAAACTTTATGGCGCCGCGTCAGCTCGTCCGGGCGCCCGTCGGCCCGCGTGCGCGTGCGCGGCGCGCCGCGGTCGGCGACGTAGAGTGGGCGCGCCCCAGGACGCACGTTTGGAAGGACCCCGGTGAGCGACACCGCCGCTTCAGATCTGAAACCCAGCTTCCGCAGCGATGTGACGGTGGAGCTGGTGAAGCACTCCGCCGCCGACTCCGACGTGCTGTGGGCCGCCCGGGTCTCCACGGCCGGCGAGCAGTCCCTGGAGGAACTGCAGAAGGACCCGGAGCGCTCCAAGGGCCTGATCAACTACCTGATGCGCGACCGCCACGGCAGCCCCTTCGAGCACAACTCGATGACCTTCTTCATCAGCGCCCCGATCTTCGTGTTCCGCGAGTTCATGCGCCACCGCGTGGGCTGGTCCTACAACGAGGAGTCGGGCCGCTACAGGAACCTCGAACCGGTCTTCTACGTCCCGGACGCCGAGCGCAAGCTCGTCCAGGAGGGCCGCCCCGGCAAGTACGTCTTCGTCGAGGGCACCGAAGCGCAGCAGGAGCTCACCGGCCGCGTCATGGAGGACTCCTACCTGCAGGCCTACCAGGCCTACCAGGAGATGCTCGACGCGGGCGTGGCCCGGGAGGTTGCCCGTTCGGTCCTGCCGGTCGGTCTTTTCTCCTCGATGTACGCCACGTGCAACGCGCGCTCGCTGATGCACTTCCTCGGACTCCGTACGCAGCACGAGCTGGCGGCCGTGCCGTCCTTCCCGCAGCGGGAGATCGAGATGGTCGGCGAGAAGATGGAGCAGCACTGGGCGAAGCTCATGCCGCTCACGTACTCGGCCTTCAACGGCAACGGACGCGTTGCCCCGTAAGGGCCGGTACACCCGCGGCGTACACATGTACGGACTCAAGTCCCAAGTGTCCGTATTGCGGCGTTTCGGAAAGTTCATCTAGGCTGATCAAACGGACCCGGCACTGCTTGAACCCCCGAGCAGGCAGTGCCGGTGTCCAACACCCCGTTGACGTCCCCCGAGGGGACACCGCGAGCATGGCAGCGAGTAGCGTGTTACCCATGGCTCCGATCTCGACTCCGCAGACCCCCTTCGGGCGGGTCCTCACCGCCATGATCTCGCCGTTCACGGCGGATGGCGCACTCGACCTCGACGGCGCGCAGCAGCTCGCCGTCCACCTGGTCGACGCAGGCAACGACGGCCTGATCGTCAACGGCACCACCGGTGAGTCGCCGACCACCACCGACGCGGAGAAAAACGACCTCGTACGAGCCGTCCTCGAAGCCGTCGGAGACCGCGCCCACGTGGTCGCCGGCATCGGTACGAACGACACCCGGCACACCCTGGAGCTGGCCCGCGAGGCCGAGCGCACGGGCGCCCACGGCCTCCTCGCCGTCACCCCGTACTACAGCAAGCCGCCGCAGGAGGGCCTCTACCGGCACTTCACGGCGATCGCCGACGCGACCGAGCTGCCGGTCATGCTCTACGACATCCCCGGCCGCAGCGGTGTCCCCATCGACACCGAAACCCTGGTCCGGCTCGGCGAGCACCCGCGCATCGTGGCCAACAAGGACGCCAAGGGCGACCTGGGCCTCGCCGGCTGGGCCATCGCGCGCAGCGGCCTGGCCTGGTACTCGGGCGACGACATGCTGAACCTCCCCCTCCTGTCCATCGGCGGGGTCGGCTTCGTGTCCGTGGTCAGCCACGTGGTCACCCCCGAGCTGCGCGCCATGCTGGAGGCGCACCTGGGCGGAGACGTCCAGAAGGCCGCCGAGATCCACCAGAAGCTGCTCCCGGTCTTCACCGGCATGTTCCGCACCCAGGGCGTGATGACCACCAAGGCCGCGCTGGGCCTGCAGGGCCTGCCCGCCGGTCCGCTGCGCCTCCCGCTGGTCGAGCTGAGCGCCGAAGAGACGGCACGGCTCAAGCTCGACCTCGCCGCCGGCGGGGTACAGCTCTGACAACGGACTTCACAACTGAATAAGCACGACCCCACCAGACAACAGCAAGTGCACGAATGACATGCGCGCCACGTGCCTTCCGAGGTACGTGGCGCGTGTGGTGAGGAGAGACTTTTGAGCCATCCGCATCCTGAACTCGGTCTGCCGCCGAAGCTCCCCAAGGGCGCCCTCCGGGTCACCCCCCTGGGCGGGCTCGGCGAGATCGGTCGCAACATGACCGTCTTCGAGTTCGACGGCCGTCTGCTGATCGTCGACTGCGGCGTCCTCTTCCCCGAGGAGGAGCAGCCCGGCATCGACCTGATCCTTCCGGACTTCTCGTCCATCAGGGACCGCCTCGACGACATCGAGGGCATCGTGCTCACGCACGGGCACGAGGACCACATCGGCGCCGTCCCCTTCCTCCTCCGGGAGAAGCCGGACATCCCGCTGATCGGCTCCAAGCTGACGCTGGCCCTCATCGAGGCGAAGCTCCAGGAGCACCGCATCCGCCCCTACACCCTCGAGGTGAAGGAGGGCGAGCGCGAGAACCTCGGTCCCTTCGACTGCGAGTTCATCGCCGTCAACCACTCCATCCCGGACGCCCTGGCGGTCGCGATCCGCACCCCCGCGGGCCTGGTCGTCGCCACCGGCGACTTCAAGATGGACCAGCTCCCGCTGGACAACCGCCTCACCGACCTGCACGCGTTCGCGCGCCTGAGCGAAGAGGGCATCGACCTCCTCCTCTCGGACTCCACGAACGCCGAGGTCCCGGGCTTCGTCCCGCCCGAGCGCGAGATCTCGAACGTCCTGCGCACGGTCTTCGCGAACGCCCACAGCCGGATCATCGTGGCCAGCTTCGCCAGCCACGTGCACCGCATCCAGCAGATCCTGGACGCCGCCCACGAGTACGGCCGCAGGGTCGCCTTCGTCGGCCGCTCGATGGTCCGCAACATGGGCATCGCGCGCGACCTCGGCTACCTCAAGGTCCCGCCGGGCCTCGTCGTGGACGTCAAGACCCTCGACGACCTGCCGGCCCACGAGGTCGTCCTGGTCTGCACCGGGTCCCAGGGCGAGCCGATGGCGGCCCTGTCCCGCATGGCCAACCGCGACCACCAGATCCGGATCGTCCCGGGCGACACCGTGATCCTGGCGTCGTCCCTGATCCCGGGCAACGAGAACGCGGTCTACCGCGTGATCAACGGCCTGACCCGCTGGGGCGCCAACGTCGTGCACAAGGGCAACGCCAAGGTGCACGTCTCCGGCCACGCCTCCGCCGGCGAGCTGCTGTACTTCTACAACATCTGCAAGCCGCGGAACCTGATGCCCGTCCACGGCGAATGGCGCCACCTGCGTGCCAACGCCGAGCTCGGCGCCCTGACGGGCGTCCCGAAGGACCGCATCGTCATCGCGGAGGACGGCGTCGTCGTCGACCTCATCGACGGCAAGGCCCGCATCTCGGGCAAGGTCCAGGCCGGCTACGTGTACGTGGACGGCCTCTCGGTCGGCGACGTCACCGAGGCCTCCCTCAAGGACCGCCGGATCCTCGGCGACGAGGGCATCATCTCGGTGTACGTGGTGGTGGACAGCACCACGGGCAAGGTCGTCAGCGGCCCGAACATCCAGGCCCGCGGCTCCGGCATCGACGACGCGGCCTTCGGCCCGGTCGTCGCGAAGATCGAGGAGGCGATCGCCCGCGCCGCCTCCGACGGCGTGGCGGAGCCCCACCAGATCCAGCAGCTCATCCGCCGCACCATGGGCAAGTGGGTGTCGGACAGCTACCGTCGCCGGCCGATGATCCTCCCGGTCGTCGTCGAGGTCTGACCTCCGCCGTAGCGACCGCACGGGAGCGGGGCAACCGGATTTGCATCGGGGGGCCCCGCTCCAGTACGTTTACGTCTCCACCTCGCACGGCACGCGGGCACAGACATGTGCCCCCAACGCCCGCGGGCGGGTGGGATCAACTACTCGGGGAGACCTGATAAAGTCTGGTCCACCCGAAAGGGAAAGGCCCTCCGAAGGCCATCGGAATTCAAATCCAGTCGACTGTGACACGGAAATGAATCTGATAGAGTCGGAATCGCCGGAAAGGGAAACGCGAAAGCGAATACCTGGAAAGCGAATCCCGTTTCGACCGGGAATCGGACACGAAAGAGTCTGATAGAGTCGGAAACGCAAGAACAGAACGAAAGCCCGGAGGAAAGCCCGAGAGGGTGAGTACAAAGGAAGCGTCCGTTCCTTGAGAACTCAACAGCGTGCCAAAAATCAACGCCAGAAGTTGATACCCCGTCCATTTCGGTGGATGAGGTTCCTTTGAAAAAGTCCTGTGAGGTCCCGGTTTCCGGGGTGCTTGCAGGCAATTACACAGCGAGGACGTTGTGGACGATCGGTCTTATTCCGACTTGATTGTCCCGCTCTAAGTGTGTGTGCACCCGATTACGGGTAAACATTCATGGAGAGTTTGATCCTGGCTCAGGACGAACGCTGGCGGCGTGCTT
>NZ_JBVJGW010000002.1:0-12536 GCF_055587105.1 Streptomyces sp. NPDC048461
GCTGGGAGCGAGCCACGACTTGTGCGCGGTGGGCTGCTGCCCGGCGCGCGCACCCCGGCCGGCGGCGGCGGGCGCCGACAGCCCGTACGCGTAGGACCCGTCAGGAGAGCCGGCAGCCGTACGCAATCACGCACCGTGGACTGGAGAGGGCGACGCATGATCTCCGAAGAGCTGAAGGCCGAACTGCTGGACGTGGGCCTGGAGGCCGCACGGCGGGCGGGAGAACTGCTCCGCGACGGCAGACCGGCCGATCTGGCGGTGGCGGCGACCAAGAGCAGCCCCATCGACGTGGTCACCGAGATGGACATCGCGGCGGAGAAGCTGATCACGGGCATCCTCGCGGAGCGGCGGCCCGAGGACGGGCTGCTGGGCGAGGAGGGGGCCGACGTCGCGGGGACGAGCGGTGTCCGCTGGGTCGTCGACCCGCTGGACGGCACCGTGAACTACCTCTACGGGCTGCCCGCCTGGAGCGTCTCGATCGCGGCCGAGTACCGGGGCGAGACGGTGGCCGGGGTCGTCGAGGTGCCGCTGCGCGGGGAGACGTTCCACGCGCTGCTCGGCGGCGGGGCCTGGCTGGGCGGGCGGCGGCTCGCCTGCCGGCCGGCGGCCCCGCTGGACCAGGCGCTGGTGGCGACGGGCTTCGCGTACCTCCAGCCCCGGCGGGCCCAGCAGGCGAAGGTCGGGCAGCGGATCATCCCCCTCGTGCGGGACATCCGGCGGGGCGGGTCGGCCGCCGTCGACCTGTGCGACGTGGCCGCCGGACGGCTGGACGGCTACTACGAGCGCGGGCTGAACCCGTGGGACCTGGCGGCCGGGGACCTGATCGCCCGGGAGGCGGGCGCGGTGACCGGCGGACGTCCGGGGAAGCCGGCCTCGGGGGAGCTGGCCCTGGCGGCGACCCCGGCGGTCTTCGCCTCGCTCCAGCCCCTCCTGGACGAGGCCGGGGCCTGGCACGACTGACTCCCGGCCGCGCCGTTCGGCTGCGGCACCCGGGCCGGGACATGACGGAACCCCGGCCGCCCGAGGGCGGCCGGGGTTCGCTGTGTCCGGCGGGAGTGCGGGCTCAGCAGGCGGGCACGGCGGCCGTGACCGGCACCCCGTGCTCGGCGGCGGTGACCGGGACGCCGTGCTCGGCGGCCAGTCGCTGGAGGTCCTCCAGCTCGGCCTGTTCCACTTCCGCCAGGAAGTCGTCGCCCGCTTCGCGGGCCTGTCGGAGGTCCGACTGCGTGGTGCGGATGCGCTGCAGGAGACCCGCGGTGAATGCGTCCATGGTTCGCCCCCTCTTCGTGGGTCGGCGGCGGCACGTGGCAGTGCGCCGTCAGGGAGTGGATTGGGGTGTGCTCACGTCCTCCCCGGCGCCGCACGCGCAGAAACCTCGGGAGGACAGGTAATCCTCACTTCCGTCCCGCCGGCCCCTCCGTGCCCCCTGCACCCGACGCCTTACAGCCGGTTTACGGCCGAAACGGGCAGGATGGGCGACGCAACACACGTGTGCCCTTCTGGGCTCGGAGGAAGGAAACGACGTGCGCGTACTCGTCGTCGAGGACGAGCAGCTGCTCGCCGATGCGGTGGCCACCGGACTGCGCCGGGAGGCCATGGCCGTGGACGTCGTGTACGACGGCGCCGCCGCCCTTGAGCGCGTCGGAGTGAACGACTACGACGTGGTCGTGCTCGACCGGGACCTCCCGCTCGTGCACGGCGACGACGTCTGCCGGAAGATCGTCGAGCTCGGCATGCCCACCCGCGTGCTGATGCTGACGGCGTCCGGCGACGTCAGCGACCGCGTGGAGGGACTGGAGCTCGGGGCGGACGACTACCTCCCCAAGCCCTTCGCCTTCACCGAGCTGACCGCCCGCGTCCGGGCGCTCGGGCGGCGTACGACCGTCGCCCTGCCGCCCGTGCTGGAGCGGGCCGGGATCAAGCTGGACCCGAACCGGCGCGAGGTGTTCCGCGAGGGCCGGGAGGTGCAGCTGGCGCCGAAGGAGTTCGCGGTGCTGGAGGTCCTCATGCGCAGCGAGGGGACCGTCGTCTCCGCGGAGCAGCTGCTGGAGAAGGCCTGGGACGAGAACACCGACCCCTTCACGAACGTCGTGCGGGTCACGGTCATGACCCTGCGGCGCAAGCTGGGCGAGCCGCCGGTCATCGTGACCGTACCCGGTTCCGGATACCGGATCTGATGCGCGTGGCAGCCAGTCCGGCGCCACCGCCCGCGCCGCCGAAACCGACCTGGGACCCCGGCCAGCCCGAGGGTCCCTTCCCGTGGTTGCGGCCGACCATCCGCATACGCCTCACGCTGCTCTACGGCGGGATGTTCCTGATCGCCGGCATCCTGCTGCTGTCGATCATCTACCTGCTGGCGGCCCAGGCCCTGCGGGAGGGCAACGCCCTGCCGTTCCAGATCGTCGGCGGCGAGCAGGTGAAGGTCTCCAGCAACACGTGCCCGGGCGTGGTGGGCATCGAGCAGACCCACAGCCAGTTCAACGCCGCCATCAACCAGTGCGTCCTGGAACAGCGCAGGCACGCGCTGGACGACCTGCTGAGCCGGTCGCTGATGGCCCTGCTGGGCCTGAGCATCATCGCCTTCGCCTTCGGCTACGCGATGGCCGGCCGGGTGCTCTCGCCGCTGGGCAAGATCACCCGTACCGCCCGCCGGGTGGTCGGTTCCGACCTGACCCGGCGGATCGAGCTGGACGGGCCGGACGACGAGCTCAAGGAGCTCGCCGACACCTTCGACGAGATGCTCGACCGGCTGGAGCGGGCCTTCACGGCGCAGCAGCGCTTCGTGGCGAACGCCTCGCACGAGCTGCGCACGCCGCTGGCGATCAACCGGACCCTGCTGGAGGTACACCTCTCCGATCCGGGGGCCCCGGTGGAGCTCCAGCAGCTCGGGAAGACCCTGCTGGCCACCAACGAGCGCAGCGAGCAGCTGGTCGAGGGCCTGCTGCTGCTGGCCCGGAGCGAGAACCAGATCGTCGAGCGCAAGCCCGTGGACCTGGCGGAGGTGGCCTCGCGCGCCCTCGACCAGGCCCGCGCGGAGGCCGAGGCGAAGGGCGTGGAGATCCGCGGCGAGCGCGCCCTGGCGGTGGTCCAGGGCAACGGCGTGCTGCTGGAGCGGATCGCCCTGAACCTGGTGCAGAACGCCGTCCGGTACAACGTGCCGGAGGGCGGCTGGGTCGAGGTCACGACCGAGGCCCAGCACGGTCAGGCGGTGCTCCTGGTATCGAACACGGGTCCCGTGGTTCCCGCGTACGAGGTGGACAACCTGTTCGAGCCGTTCAGGCGGCTGCGTACGGAGCGAACGGGCAGCGACAAGGGGGTCGGACTCGGCCTCTCCATCGCGCGCTCCGTGGCGCGCGCACACGGCGGAAGGATCCAAGCGGTACCCCGGGAAGGCGGTGGCCTCGTGATGCGTGTCACTCTTCCCTTGTGAGAGCCTCGCCCCGTGTTCGCTGAAAGCTGAATGCGTGGCATGTGCAGGTGCCGGGCTTTGTGTGATCGATCACAGGGTCCGGTGTCCGCCCATGTGCGTTCAGTGACTCCGGGGCGGCCGGAAAGCCCGGGACGTCCGGGTTTCCGGCCCCCCTGATGGCGGGAAATACACGGGGTGGCGTTTGTGCAAGACGGCCCCCGGACCGTGTACGGTCCCGGTCGTCATCCCAGCCAATCGCACCTCTACGTGGGCGGCTGGGTGTCGATTCAGTAACAGACCTTGATGTGAGGCAAAATCTCCGCCTCAGGTCGGGCACAAGTCCGGCCTCTCGCGCGTTACGTGCGCTGAGACACCGCTAACACCCAGAGGGGGAGAGCGAACAATGGCAACGGACTACGACACCCCACGCAAGACCGACGACGACGTCGACAACGACAGCATTGAAGAGCTGAAGGCCCGGCGCAACGACAAGTCGTCCTCGGCTTCGGACATGGACGAGTTCGACTCGGCCGAGAGCCTGGAGCTGCCCGGCGCGGACCTCTCCAACGAGGAACTGGCCGTCCGGGTCCTGCCCAAGCAGGCCGACGAGTTCACCTGCATGAGCTGCTTCCTGGTGCACCACCGCAGCCAGCTGGCACGTGAGAAGAACGGTCAGCCGATCTGCCGCGACTGCGACTGAGAGGCGACGGCCGTGGCTGGCTCCACACCGTTCCGGAAGCGACGCTTCCGGAAATCAGGTGAACCGGCGGAGACGCAGGAGGCGATCACGGGCCCGGAAACGGGTCCCGGTGCTCCCGGCGGCTCCGCCCTTGAGGCGACAGCCGTGCCCGCCGACACCGCCGTGGCGGTGCCGTCGGACACAGAGACCGGCGAGGGAACCCGGCAGCGGTCCGGGGCTCGTCGGCTGCAATCCGTGAGGAACGGTGTACGCAAGGGCGGCGAAGGCGTCAGGGGCGCCGCCCTGTACATCGCCGACCGGATCATCGAGAACGCACCGCGCGTTCCGGTTCGGGACCTCGCGACGCTGCGCGCGCAGTTCCCGGGCCTCGGTCCCGAACAGCTCGCGGACAAGCTGATCTCGGGCGCCGCCAACGCCACCTCCACCGTCGGCGCGGGCGTCGGAGCGGCCGCGATGCTGCCCGTACCGCCCGCCATGATCGCCGAACTGACCGCCGAGGTCACCTGCGTCGCGGCGATCGAACTGAAGCTCCTCGCCGAACTCCACGAGGTCTACGGCCAGCGGCCGCCCGGCAACCTCAAGGAACGCAGCTTCGCCTACCTGACCGCGTGGACCGAGGAGCGCGGGGTCGACCTGACCAAGCCGACCACGCTCAACGCCGCGCTCGGCGGCCAGATGAAGCGCGAGCTGCGCCAGCAGATCACCAAGCGGATGGTCCGCAACCTGCCGAACCTCATCCCGTTCATGGTCGGCGCGGCCGTCGGAGCGGTCATGAACCGCCGCGACACCCGGAAAGTCGCCGAGAAGGTGCGTACGGACCTGCGTGCGCGCGCCGTGCCGTGGGACACCCTGGCGAAGCTCCCGCCCCTGGAGTCCCCCGCCCAGCCCCTTCCCGAGGCCATCAGGGCCGCACTGGAGCCCCCCGCCCGGGAGGACTGAGGCCCCGGCCCGCCCCCCGGAGTCCGGGGGAGCGGTCAGCCCTTGGCCGCGCGGATCGCCGAGGCCAGCGCCTGCGGCTCCCGGGTGGAGACGTACACGTACGGGGTCGGGTCCGCCGGGTCGGTCACCTCGACGCGCACCGCGGTCGGCACGTAGCTGCGCATGAACATGAAGGCGCGGGTGTCGGCCTTGTACGTGCGCCAGGCGGCCGACTCCTCCGCGTCCAGGACCTCGGGCTCCCCGAGCGCCGCCACCGGGATCCGCGCGTCCCCGGCCGCCAGCGAGCCGTTGACCACGCGCACGCGCGCGGAGCCGTACGAGCTCACGGCCAGCCCCGCCAGCGCCGTGCCCCCGACCAGGCCGGCCAGCAGCGGCAGCGAGCCCAGCGGCAGCAGCATCAGCGCGCACGCCAGGCCGATCAGTACGGCGATGACCCACCAGGAGCGGGGGGCGGTCAGGCGTTCGTCGTGGTGCGCGGGGGAGGGCTGCATGCGGCCAAGCCTGCCACGAGGCGACCGGCGGGTAGCCGCGCGGGTAAGGTCTGCGGCTGTGAGTGGACGAAACACAGCGCTGACGCCCCCGGCCGACGCCGTCGCACCGGTCCGGCACCCCGACGCCCCGGCGCCCGGCGAGCTCCTCGGTGCGCACTACGAGCACTGCTTCGGCTGCGGCGAGGGCCAGCCGCACGGCCTCCACCTGGAGGCCCGCGCGGGCGAGGGCGTGCGCATCACCGCCGAGTTCACCGTACGGGCCGCCCACCAGGGCGCTCCGGGCCTCGCCCACGGCGGCGTGCTGGCCACGGCGCTCGACGAGACGCTCGGCTCCCTGAACTGGCTGCTGCGCGTCATCGCGGTGACGGGACGGCTGGAGACCGACTTCGTGCGGCCCGTGCCGGTGGGCACCGTGCTGCACCTGGAGGCGGAGGTCACCGCGGTCGCCGGGCGGAAGATCTACTGCACCGCCGTCGGCCGGATAGGCGGCCCGCAGGGCCAGGTCGCCGTGCGCGCCGACGCCCTGTTCATCGAGGTGAAGGTCGACCACTTCATCGACAACGGACGGCCCGAGGAGATCCAGGCGGCCATGGCCGACCCGGACCAGGTCAGGCGCGCACGCGCCTTCGAGGTGAACCCCTGATGTCCCAGAACGACCGCGCGCCCCGCCATGACGTCGACGTGCTGATCCGGCGCGTGGACCCCGAGGTGCCGCTCCCCGCCTACGGTCACCCCGGCGACGCCGGCTGCGACCTGGTGACCACCACCGCCGCCGAGCTCGCGCCCGGAGAGCGGACGGTCCTGCCCACCGGGGTGTCCATCGCCCTGCCCGACGGGTACGCGGCGTTCGTGCACCCGCGGTCGGGCCTGGCCGCACGCTGCGGGCTCGCGCTCGTGAATGCCCCGGGGACGGTGGATGCCGGGTACCGTGGGGAGATCAAGGTGATCGTGGTCAATCTCGACCCGCGCGAGAGCGTGCGGTTCGAGCGTTTCGACCGCATTGCCCAGCTGGTTGTCCAGCGGGTCGAGAAGGTGCGCTTCCACGAGGTCGCGGAACTTCCCGGCTCGGCCCGGGCCGAGGGGGGTTTCGGCTCCACCGGCGGTCATGCGGCCGTGGCCGGATCCGGGGCTGGTCAGCAGGGTGGGAATGGCTACGCTTCGGTCGTAACCGACCGGGAAGGACAGTGACGTGTTCGGACGTCGCAAGAAGAACGACTCCGCCCAGGACGGCGGCGCGGCCGAGCAGGTCGTCGACGCCACGGGCGCTGATGAGCGGGACGAGGCGGAGGGCCAGGACGGCGCCGCCGCGCCCCGCCGGATGAACCTGCCGCCGGCCCCGCGGCCGGACGGTCCCTGGGACGCGGCCGAGGTGCTCGGCGACCCGGCCGACGGACGCGTCGACCTGGGCGGCATCCTCGTACCCGGTGTCGAGGGCATGGAGCTGCGCGTCGAGGTCGCCGGTGACGCGATCGTGGCCGCGACCGTGGTGCTGGGCGACAGCGCCGTGCAGCTGCAGGCCTTCGCGGCGCCCAAGAAGGAAGGCATCTGGGGCGAGGTCCGCGACGAGATCGCCACGGGCATCACCCAGCAGGGCGGCATCATCGACGAGGCCGAGGGCCCGCTGGGCTGGGAGCTGCGCGCGCAGGTGCCCGTACCGCTGCCCGACGGCCAGACCGGCGCCCAGCTGGTCCGCTTCGTCGGCGTCGACGGCCCGCGCTGGTTCCTGCGCGGCGTCATCTCCGGCCAGGGCGCGGTGCGCCCCGAGTCGGCGGGCGTACTGGAGCAGATCTTCCGGGACACGGTCGTCGTCCGCGGCGACGGTCCCATGGCCCCCCGCGACCCGATCGTCCTGAAGCTGCCGAACGACGCCCAGATGGTGCCGGACGGCGTGCAGACGACGACGGAGGAGCAGGAGGGCTCCCGCTTCGGCGGCGGCATGGGCCAGCTGGAGCGCGGCCCGGAGATCACCGAGGTCCGCTGACCCCGGCGGCCCCGCGCTCGCAGCGGGGCACGCGCGCACGGCCTTCGGCCGGTGGGCCCCACTCCTTCGGGGGTGGGGCCCACCGCCGTTCACGGCCGTTCTCCGCCGTCCACGGGGCCTCGGACGGGTGCGGCACGGGTGCGGCACGGGTGCGTCAGGGATGCGTCAGGGATGGGCGTACGGCCCCCCATCGGTGCGTGGACCGCGCGGACGTCCCCGAGAATGGGCGCATGGGACGCGGCAAGCTCAGGATCTATCTCGGCGCGGCGCCCGGCGTCGGCAAGACCTACGCGATGCTCTCCGAGGGCCACCGCAGGGTCGAGCGGGGCGGGGACGTCGTCGTCGGCTTCGTCGAGCACCACGGCCGGCCGCGCACCGAGGTCATGCTGCACGGCCTCGAAGCGGTCGAGCGCAGGGAGCTGGCGCACCGCGGCGCCGTCTTCACCGAGATGGACGTGGACGCGCTGCTCGCCCGCGCACCCGCCGTGGCGCTCGTGGACGAACTGGCGCACACCAACGTGCCGGGCTCGCGCAACGCCAAGCGCTGGCAGGACGTGGAGGAGCTGCTGCGGGCCGGCATCGACGTCGTGACCACCGTGAACATCCAGCACCTGGAGTCGCTCGGGGACGTGGTCGAGTCGATCACCGGGGTCCGGCAGCGGGAGACGGTGCCGGACGAGGTGGTCCGGCGGGCCGATCAGGTCGAGCTCGTCGACATGTCGCCCCAGGCCCTGCGCCGGCGGATGGCGCACGGCAACATATACAAGTCCGACAAGGTCGACGCGGCCCTGTCCAACTACTTCCGCCCCGGGAACCTCACGGCCCTGCGCGAGCTGGCCCTGCTGTGGGTGGCCGACCGGGCCGACGAGTACCTCCAGCAGTACCGGGGCGAGCACGACATCCGCTCGACCTGGCAGGCGCGGGAGCGGATCGTCGTCGGCCTCACCGGCGGCCCCGAGGGGCGCACGCTGATCCGGCGGGCCTCCAGGGTGGCGGCCAAGGGGTCGGGCAGCGAGATCCTCGCCGTCTACATCGCCCGCAGCGACGGGCTCACCGCCGCCTCGCCGAAGGAGCTCGCGGTCCAGCGGACCCTGGTCGAAGACCTCGGCGGAACGTTTCACCACGTGATCGGGGACAACATCCCCGACGCCCTGCTGGAATTCGCCCGCGGGGTCAACGCCACCCAGATCGTGCTCGGCTCCAGCCGCCGCCGTTCCTGGCAGTACGTCTTCGGACCCGGCGTCGGCGCGAGCGTGGCCCGGGACTCGGGCCCCGACCTCGACGTCCACATCGTCACGCACGAGGAGGTCGCCAAGGGGCGCGGCCTGCCCGTGGTCCGCTCGGCGGCCCGGCTCGGCCGGCCGCGGATCGTGGCCGGCTGGATCGTCGGCGTGATCTTCCCCGTCCTGCTCTGCGTCCTGCTGACGCACGTGGACGCGGATCCGGGGCTCGCCAACGACATGCTGCTCTTCCTGGCGCTGACGGTGGCCGCCGCCCTGCTCGGCGGACTCTGGCCGGCGCTGGCCTCGGCCGCCGTCGGCTCGCTGCTGCTGAACTACTTCTTCGCGCCGCCGCTGCACCGGTTCACCGTCTCCGACCCCAAGAACATCGTGGCCATCGCCGTCTTCTTCGGCGTGGCCGTCTCCGTCGCCTCGGTGGTGGACCTGGCCGCCCGGCGCACCCACCAGGCGGCGCGGCTGCGCGCCGAGTCGGAGATCCTCTCCTTCCTCGCGGGCAGCGTGCTGCGCGGCGAGACCCGGCTGGACGCACTGCTGGAGCGGGTGCGCGAGACCTTCGCCATGGAGTCCGTGGCCCTGCTGGAGCGGGCCGGCGACGTCGAACCGTGGAACCGGGCCGGAAGCGTCGGCCCCCGGCCGGCCGCCCGCCCCGAGGACGCCGACGTCGACATGCCGATCGGGGACCACATGGCGCTGGCCCTGTCCGGCCGGGTGCTGCCCGCCGAGGACCGCCGGGTGCTCGGCGCCTTCGCCGCCCAGGCCGCCGTGGTGCTGGACCGGCAGCGGCTGGTCGGCGAGGCCGAGGAGGCCCGCCGGATGGCCGAGGGCAACCGGATCCGGACCGCGCTGCTGGCCGCCGTCAGCCACGACCTGCGCACGCCGCTGGCCTCCATCAAGGCCTCGGTGACCTCGCTGCGCTCCGACGACGTGGAGTGGTCCGAGGAGGACCGGGCCGAGCTGCTGGAGGGCATCGAGGCCGGCGCCGACCGGCTCGACCACCTGGTGGGCAACCTGCTGGACATGTCCCGGCTCCAGACCGGCACCGTCACCCCGCTGATCCGCGAGATCGACCTCGACGAGGTGGTGCCGATGGCCCTGGGCGGCGTACCGGAGGACAGCGTCCTGCTGGACGTGCCCGAATCGCTGCCGATGGTGGCGGTGGACCCGGGGCTGCTGGAGCGGACCGTGGCCAACGTGGTGGAGAACGCCGTCAAGTACAGCCCGGCCGGCCAGCCGGTGCTCGTGGCGGCCAGCTTCCTCGGCGACCGGGTCGAGGTACGGGTCGTCGACCGCGGGCCGGGCGTGCCGGACGAGGCCAAGGACCGGATCTTCGCCCCCTTCCAGCGGCACGGCGACGCCCCCCGCGGGGCGGGCGTGGGCCTCGGGCTCGCGGTCGCCCGCGGCTTCGCCGAGGCCATGGACGGCACCCTGGCCGCCGAGGACACCCCGGGCGGCGGGCTCACGATGGTGCTCACCCTGCGCGCCGCGGGCCGGGACGGCGGACCGTCGCACGTCACGGTGGACGGCGAGGGCCGGAGCGTGGAGCAGGACCCCGACCGGCCGGATGCCCCCGGCGACCGGGAACGGGGACCCCGTCCTCGCCCCGGCCCCGAAACCGGCCCCGAAACCGGCCCCGAGAGCGGCCCCGAGACCGGCGCCGAACCCGCCCCCGAAGCAGACCAGGAGCGCGGTCGCGACGACCGTGACCGGACACGACAGAAGGCAGGACCCCGATGACCCGGGTGCTCGTGGTGGAAGACGAGCCGCAGATCGTGCGCGCCCTCGTGATCAACCTCAAGGCGCGCAAGTACGAGGTGGACGCCGCGGTCGACGGCGCGAGCGCGCTGGAGCTCGCGGCCGCCCGCCACCCCGACGTGGTCGTCCTCGACCTCGGCCTGCCCGACATGGACGGGGTCGAGGTGATCAGGGGCCTGCGCGGCTGGACCCGGGTGCCGATCCTGGTCCTGTCCGCCCGGCACAGCTCCGACGAGAAGGTCGAGGCCCTGGACGCCGGCGCCGACGACTACGTCACCAAGCCCTTCGGCATGGACGAGCTGCTGGCCCGGTTGCGGGCCGCCGTACGCCGGGCCGAGCCCGCCGCCGGGGCCGGCGGGGACGAGGTGGTCGTGGAGACGGCGGGCTTCACGGTGGACCTGGCGGCCAAGAAGGCCGTACGGGAAGGACGCGACGTCCGGCTCACGCCCACCGAGTGGCACCTGCTGGAGGTGCTGGTCCGCAACGGCGGCAGGCTCGTCAGCCAGAAGCAGCTCCTCCAGGAGGTCTGGGGGCCCTCGTACGGCACCGAGACGAACTACCTGCGCGTCTACATGGCCCAACTGCGCCGCAAACTGGAGGCGGACCCGTCGCACCCGCGCCACTTCATCACCGAGCCCGGCATGGGGTACCGCTTCGAGAGGTAGCCGGGGCGCCGGTACGCTTCCTGTATGAGTGCTGAACCGCGTCCCGAGAAGTCCGCGAAGCCGCTCCGGCCCGCGGGCCGGTTCCGCCGGATGATAGAGCGGCTGTCCACCTCGCAGGAGGAGCTGCATTCGGCGGAGCTGCAGGAGGACGCAGAGGCCGCGGGGTGCCTGCGGATCTGCGACTGTTCCGACCGCCAGATAGTCAAGGTGACCGGGACGCTGCGCACGGTCACCCTGCGGCCCCGGGCCGGCGTTCCCGCGCTGGAGGCGGAGCTGTTCGACGGCTCTGCCGCGCTCGACGTGGTCTGGCTCGGCCGTCGCTCGATCGTGGGAATCGAGCCCGGCCGCCGCATGATCGCCTCCGGACGCATTTCCATGTCCCATGGCCGCCGGGTGCTCTTCAACCCGAAGTACGAACTCCGACCGCTCGGACAGGAGCAGTAACCGGTGACGTCTTTCGACAAACCGACCACCCCAGACCCCGCCGCCTCCGCCGCGCCTTCCGACGCCCCTTCCGAGGACCAGAAGGCGGTGACGCAGGCGGCGCTCTTCGACGCCTTCGGCGGCATCCGGGGCACCGTGGAGACGATGCTCCCCGGGCTGCTCTTCGTCATGATCTACACGATCAACAAGGACGTGAAGCTGTCCGCCATCGCGGCGGGCGCCGTCGCGGTCCTGCTGGTGATCGTGCGGCTGCTGCGCAAGGACACGGTGAAGCACGCCTTCAGCGGCGTCTTCGGCGTGGGCGTCGGCGTGGCCTTCGCCCTGTTCACGGGCAGCGCGAAGGGCTTCTACCTGCCCGGCATGATCTACGGCGTCGGCCTGGGCGCGGCCTTCACGATCTCGGCGCTGGTCGGCTTCCCGCTGCTGGGCGTGATGCTGGGGCCGGTCTTCAAGGAGAACCTGTCCTGGCGCACCCGCAACCCCGGCCGCAAGAAGGCGTACACCAAGGCCAGCCTGGCGTGGGGCCTGATCTTCCTCGCCAAGTACGCGATCCTCTTCCCGCTGTACTGGTGGGGCGACGCGACGCAGCTGGGCTGGGTCCTGATCGCGCTGAAGCTGCCGCCGATGGTGCTCGCGGTGTACTTCACCTGGGTCTTCCTGGCCAAGGCGCCCCCGCCGATCAACGTGATCGAGGAGTGGGAGGCCGAGGAGCGCGCCGAGAAGGCCGCCAAGGCGGCGAAGGCCGCCGCCAAGGAACCCGGCCTCTGACGCACGGGCACCACGAAGGGGCGGGACGACCGACCGGTCGTCCCCCCCCGTGGGGGTGGCCGTGGGGGGGGGGGGGGCGTAGGGGGGGGGGTAGCGAACCGCGGGCGGCCCCCGGGCGGACCCGGGGCCCGCGCGCGGGGGCGGCC